>JAIWAJ010000112.1:0-5103 GCA_048634435.1 Methanosarcinales archaeon | reverse complement strand
GAGGATGATGCACTTGAGTATTTTGATTGCGATAAGCCTGTTGTGTGTCAGGCTTATCGCAATCAAAATACTCAAGTGCATCATCCTCACACACAACAGGCGCAAACGGCCTGAACTTCTCCCTGTGCTTCACCTTGCTGTTCAAAAGCTCTTTCGCCTTCGGATTGCATGGATTTGCAAGTATGCTGCGCGCGCCAAGCGCCCTCGGCCCCCACTCCATCCTGCCCTGGAACCACCCGACAACCTTATTCTCATAAACCAGTTTCGACACAGTCTTTACAATATCTTTCTCACTCCCAAACACAGAATACTTAATGCCATTCTCATCGAGAAACGCCCTTATCTCCTTTTTCGAAAACTCCGGCCCAAGATAAGCATTCTCAAGCCTATAATTCCTCCTGTGCCCAAGAATCGTGTGATAGATATAGGACGCAACCCCGATACTCGTACCCCCGTCAGACGCATTCGGCTGTATCCATATCCTCTTGAAACCCGTACTGCCCAAAATCTTCCCATTAAACACACTATTCAGGGCAACTCCCCCTCCAAGAACAACATTATCGCACTTCGTAACCTCATGCACATGATTAAGCATCTTCACAAGTATCTCCTCTGTTATCATCTGCAGCGCCGCCGCAATATCCTTATGCCTCTGCCCCACCTCTGACTCAGGGCTCCTGACCGCCCCTCCAAGCAATTCACACAGCTTTTTAGACGGCATCCTGTCAGCATAATGAAAAACAAAATAACTCATATCCAGCCTGTAGCTCCCGTCATCCTTCACATCAATAACCTTCCTCAGCTTCTCATAATACGGGTTCTTCTTCTTATCCATCACCCCGTACGGGCTCAGGCCCATGACCTTATACTCTGAATTATTTACACTAAAACCAAGGTATGCTGTAATAGTTGAGTAGAGCAGCCCTATTGAATGAGGAAAACATATCTCTTTCATCAGATGAATATCTTCTTGCTCTCCAAGACCGTAGGTGGTTGTTGTCCACTCGCCTACGCCGTCAACCGTAAGTATCGCCGCCTTCTTAAAAGGGCCAACCAGAAAAGAGCTGGCAGCATGCGCCATATGGTGATTCACAAACAGCACATCTCCGCGATACTTTAACTTCTTCCTGACAGCACTCAAAACCCTTAGTTTCTCAGTAATCCACGACGGCATAGAACTCAAAAACGTCTTAAAACTAAGGGGAAACGACGCGAGATGCTGATGCAAAACCCTCTCGAACTTCAGGAGCGGCTTCTCATAAAAGCCAACATAATCAACATCCTTTATGCTTATATTCTGGCTGTGAAGACAATAATTGACAGCATTGACAGGAAAAGACGTATCATGCTTCCTGCGCGTAAACCTCTCCTCTTCAGCCGCAGCTACAATCACGCCGTCCTTCAGAAGCGCAGCAGACGCATCATGATAATAGCAGCTTATACCCAGCACATACATAATAAACCCTCAAAATTGCCTGTAATACTCCTCAATTGGTCTCTTTTTCAGATCCAGGTCAGACCAGTAACTATCCCGGCTCCGGGACAACTGCACATCTAAAAAACGCTTGCCAACCAATCTGGCAAACACAGCCGTAACCCCGACACCAAAAATATAAACTATAGAAAGCAAAACAGAATTAACAATCACATTGATATTATAGCCAAACTTTTTCAGCCCTTCCCGGAACCCATGCAAAAATTCCCTCATCCCTCTCACTCCAAAAACCTCCTGGCAACAACACCGAATAGAGTAACCAAAAACGTAACACCCATAACATGATAGTAGGACCAGGAAACAGGCATCTTACCCAGCACCGTCACTATCAAAAAAAGCACTGTCGTAAAGAAAAAATATGCAAAAAGAAATCCTGCCCTTCTGCCAACCCGTTCAATCAAAGTATCCTGCCCACAAATCATAAAATACTCATAAAAAAGCAATATTATAAATATTCGCATACCTCAAGCCTTCCCAACCAACTCACGCGCCCGCACCAAATCCCCCTTCTTATGAACATGAACATCCTTTCCCGGCAAAACCAGCCCGTAAAGCCTCCCGCTGCGCGCAAGCTCAGGAAAAACCTCATCCTCAAGCGAATCGCCATCAACTGAAAAAACATCCCCACTCGCCACAAAAATCGGCGTAAAAGCAATAAAGCTGCTCGCTGCCCTCACTTTCTGGCTGAAAGCAAGCACCTTGTTGCCGTCAAGCTGCACAGTCCCCTTTTCAGCCGGGTGCGCAGCCGAAGAAAGCGCAAGTGTCACAACCCCCCCGTTCACCACATGCTCACGAAGCAGCCGCATCAAATCATACCGAAAGACAAGATCCCCGTACACCACCAGAAAATCCCCATCGACCCTCGAAGCCACAAGCGAAAGCGAATGCGCAGTCCCCCGTGATTCAGATTCCTCAACATAATCTACAGAAACACCAAGAGACTCCCCGTTCTTCAGAACAGAAAAAATCCGTGTAAGAACATCATTCCCCCCGACAACAAAAATCTTCAAAAATCCGAAACTTTTAAGCTGCTGTACAGCATCCTCAACAACAGTACTCCTGCCAACCCTGGCAACAAACCGGAGAGTCCCATCCGAAAGCATCTGTTTTTTCTCATCACCGCCGCAAAGAATAACAGCGACCCGCTTCTCACCAACCGACCTCTTCAAAAGATACTCAATTGCATCCGACCTGTTCTTGATCCTTATGCCGTCAACAATCCCCTCAACAGCCCTGAGCACACTCGAATCAACAGTCACTGAAATTTTCTCTTTCATGCAGACACCCAAAACATTAATACTCACAAAACTATAAATATCTATCCTACTTTATCCTACACAAGTAAGATATTTAAACAAACACCCAAAAAAGATACAGTGATAAAATGATAGGAATAATCCCTGCTGCGGGCAAAGGCACGCGGCTGAAACCAATAACAGAAGCAATCCCAAAAGAACTGCTCCACTGCGGCTCAAAATGCTTAATTGAACACGCACTTGAATCCCTCAACATCTGCGGCATCAAAAGGGCATGTCTGATAACCGGCCACAAAAAAGGCCCCCTGATAGACTTCGTAAAAGACGGGAGCCTCTACAACCTCGACATAGACTTCGCATACCAGACAACCTCTGCCGGGCTTGGCCACGCAATACTCTGCGCAAAAAACAAGATCAGAAACGATGATTTAGACCTCATGGTACTCCTCGGCGACACAGTAATCGAGCCAAAACACATCCTCAAAGACCTCAAAGAAACCCACAAAAAAGAAAAGCCCTTTGCAACATTCCTCCTGAAAGAAGTAGAAGACCCCTCGCGCTGGGGCGTGGTAAAACTAAAAAACTTCAACAACGGCAAAGGCGAAATAGAAGAAGTATTCGAAAAACCACAGACCAAAGAAGAGCAAAAGCGCTTTGAAATCAACGGCAAATACTACGCCATAATCGGCGTATACTGCCTGAACCAGAAAATATTCACATATCTCGAAAACACCCCGAAAGGAAGAAACAACGAAATCCAGCTGACAGACGCGATACAGCTCGGCCTGGAAAGCGGCGAAAAAGCCATCGGCATAAAATTCAACGGCAGCTGGCTCGACGTCGGCGCCCCGAAAACATACCTCCTGGCCCAATGGGAATTCTTCAAAAACAAAACAGAACAGGACATACTAAAACTGGCAGAAGAATGGGACAAAACAGCAGAAAAAATCAACAGCCAGCTAAATGAATAAGATACAAAAGATGAGATATCATGTCAAAGATACTTGTGACAGGCGGGTCAGGCTTTATCGGGTCGCACCTCATAGATAGGCTGATAAAAGACAGCCATCAAATCATCTCAATAGACAACCTCATAACAGGCCGCTCATCAAACCTCGACCACCTGAAAGGCACCACAAACCTAAAAACAATCAACCACGACATAACAGAGCCAATAGAAATAGAAGAAAAAATAGACTGCATATTCCACATGGCTTCCCCTGCATCCCCCATAGACTACATACAAATCCCGAAAGAAACCCTGCTCACAGGCTCAATCGGCACAAAAAACATGCTTGACCTTGCGCAAAAGCACAGCGCGCGATTCCTGCTCGCGTCCACATCAGAAATATACGGCGATCCCTTAGAACACCCGCAAAAAGAAACATACTATGGAAACGTAAACACAATCGGCCCAAGAAGCTGCTACGATGAAGCAAAGCGCTTCGCAGAAGCACTCACAATGGCATACCACAGGACCCACAAAACAAACATAGTCATAGCAAGAATATTCAACACCTACGGCCCGAGAATGAGGCCAAACGACGGGAGAGTTGTCCCGAACTTCATAATCCAGTCACTAAAAAACGAACCAATAACAATAAACGGCGACGGCACACAGACAAGAAGCTTCTGCTACATAGACGACCTCATAGACGGTCTGGCAAAACTAATGTTCTCTGAAATACAAGGCGAAGCAGTAAACCTCGGAAACCCATGTGAAACAACAATCAACGACTTCGCAGAAAAAATAAAAACCCTGACAGACAGCGCATCAGGCATAACCTACCAGGACCTCCCTGAAAACGACCCGATAAGAAGGCTGCCGGACATAACCAAAGCAAAAAGCCTGCTAAACTGGGAACCAAAGACGGACTTGGAAACAGGTCTGAAAGCAACGATTGAGAATTTTAGGTCCCTTTCAACAATGTTCTGATTTTCTGAGTTTTGCAGCACACACTAGAATCCTATCTTCTCAGCCAGCTTTATTTCAATTGGAAACCTGGAATCGAGATTCTTAAGTCTATATCGCGCAATTGGAGCATACATCTTCGCCAATACTTTCATCCACTTGCTCTTTGCAAGACCCTCTAATTTCGTATCCACAAACCACGAAGTAAACGCAAGCATTCTCAATCTACCTTCCATATCTTTATCTGACCACTCAATCTTTGTTGCCTCAAACCTGAAATTCGACCAATCAACCAGATTGTTTGGTGGTTTAAATCCCTGCTTAACTACAGTATCAAAAAGAGCAGTTCCAGGATAAGGGGTAAATATCTGGTACTGGCTCACAATCGCATTCTTATTATCTTTCAGGATTTGAAAGGATAAAGAAACAGTATCCTCAAG
>JAIWAJ010000111.1:0-5165 GCA_048634435.1 Methanosarcinales archaeon | reverse complement strand
TTTTAATGTATGTGGGCCTTTAGTTAACTCTATTTCATTATATTCTCCGCACTCCAGGGTGCGGGTTTCTCCGGGAGACAGGCAACCAGGTTCTGAAGCAGAACAGATATGGTTTCCGTCTAAAGATAAAACACAGTTAAAGGAGCATGCCTCCGCTCCCCCGAGGTTCTCCACAACAGCCTTGAAGGAAACATCCGTGCCGGTTTTGTGCCCGACTCCTGAGTTAACTGGAGCCCACATGATGTCTGTTACCGTGAGGTCGGGGTTATTGTCAGTTACTTGCTCCCCTTCACTTAATTCTTCTTCTATAAATTCCGTATCCTGGCCTGGACAGTCACAACAAATGCCGCTTGCACAATACCCGCCGTCAATCATTGTGCCTCCACATTCACCACATTCGCTCGTGCTTTTGCATTCACCGCCTTTGTCTGAGCACGATACAGCGAAAACAGGAGATGGCAATAATAGTAAAATTACAAGAAAAATTGAGAGTAGTGGCAATAAAGGGATATTTTGGGGTGTTTTTCGAGACATGCCTGCCACATTTTGTGTTATTATCCTTTTGCTAATCAATGCCGATAATATTTAGAAAAATGAATAATATATAGATGCAACCTGTGTGGGTTCACATTATTTTTTGGTGTGTTTTCTCTCCAGTTCGTTCCATTTTTTCTTTTCCTGAATTTTACGGCAGGCAATAAACAAAAGTAAAAGCGCAACGAGGAGTGCAAGTATGAAATAATATATCAAATAACTTTTCTCTGGGTCGCCTGCTTTGCCTGAGCAGTCCTGGGGACAGTTCTCATTATTTTCACCCTTTTCCGGCTCGCAAACCTGGTTGTGATTACAACGCGATAATGTCCATTTACTAAAATCGGGGAACTTGCCATCCTGTTTCATCAATTCCGTGACTTCTGTCTCTTTTCCTCCCGGCGAGACACATAAAACACACTTACCAAAATACATTCCAGGACACTTGCTGTTGTTCTCAACAACCTTAAACTCATAGCCTTTCTCTTTGCAATAATTGTGTTCCTGCCCTGCCTCTCCTCTCAAAAAAGCCCAAGCCCTATCAGTGGAGCCGTCCGGAAATTGGCAGATTCCAACCTCCCCTCCACCATCGGTTTTGCTTATCGTATAGTTGTAGCCTAGACTGTCGCAGTAAACTGCAGAAGGATTAGGTATTGCAGATACAGGGACAATAATAAAACTAATCATCAAAATTATAATCCAACCCTTCTTTATTCGTAACATGGCTTGTTCACCCCAGTGAAATAATATGAACTCATAATATTCTGGCTATAATAATATGCAAAATATCCATTGACCCCATAATCCTCGCCCCAGCTGTTTTTCATTGTCCAGCTAATAGCATCATATCCCACAAGTACAACCGCATGATCTACTTCAACGTTGCCCATATTAACAGCAACATACATAGGACCGTTTTCAATTAATGCAATTTTGAGTCTATCTTTTTTTCCTGTGCCATAGTAATCCATGTAACCATAAGATGTTATATTCCACAATCTGCTTTCCCAATCGGGGCATAACTCTGTATCTCCCCAGCTAACACAATCTTCATCTACTATTCCATGTGTTTTAAGGAAGTTTATGCGCCCCTCACCCTCTTTAAAGAGATGTCTTTCTGAGAGATCAGGGTCCCAAGTAGCATTGTTTTTCTCAATCTTATAAACTGCTTCTACTGCCCCCACAATAGCATACGCCATACAGGTGGGTCCCATCTGATCCTTAACAGGAGTCATCCAATTTTTTCCTTTATAATTTTTCCAGGTAAATGCTTCCGGCAAATCTATAATTCTTCTTATAGTTTCAATGTTGTTGTCTTCGTCAACTTCTTTTATTTCGTTGTTCACATCTACTTCAACTTTTAAACCAGCCACGTTGATGCTTGGTTTCCATTTATCTTTGAATGTATATGTCCTAGTTTCTCCTGCCGGTATGTCAGAGATGCTATGTAAATCAGCATAACTTAAACTGCTAAACTTACTATCCTCTATGTAAAGTGTTAATGCTTCCTTTTGTGAATCTGAAAAGATGGCATGTGCTCCCTGGTTTTTAATCTGTGTCTTAATCGTAAATGTCTTCCCGGCACCTAGCGGGCTTGATAGTTGGTTTCCATTATCAAAAATTTGAATATATTCCACTACAAGGTCCGGTTCTGAAGCAGTTGGTCGAGTTGCAGATGAATAATAACGTTTATCCACCATAAAATTTTTCGGACCACAGCCAGCATTCGTCATTACATCGCGACCCTTCATCTTACCGAGGTATTTTACCCTCCAGTTTTCATTATTTCCTGTGTCTTCATAAGCATATGCATCCACTTGTAGACCGATAGGTCCACTAGAGCCACCACTGTATCCTCCATAGGTTCCGGTTACACACTGGCAGAATTTTGAATAAGCACCACGGATATATTTGTATCCCGGCCAACACAAAGCTACATCAATTGTTTCTTCTAATTCATTAATAACATTATCTGGATTTACAGACGCTTTTAATTTATGTGGACCTTTAGTTAATTCTATCTCATTGTAATTCCCGCATTCTAAGGTATATTCATCTCCAAGAGATAAGCAATGAGTTTCAGAAGCAGAACAGATTTGTTGATCATCTAAGTATAAAACCGTATCGAGAGAGCAAACTTCAGATTCTCCAACATTTTTTACCGTGATATTAAAGAAAACATCCTGGCCAATTATATCTTCATTCCACGGATTTGAAGGTGTCCATGAAATATTTGTAACTCTAAGGTCTGTGGATTTATCAACCTTGAACTCAACAGGTGAAGAAAAACCAATATTTCCAACCTTATCCTTAGCTGCTCCACAAACCCATTTATGAGAGGAAATTGTTTGTGGTAAATCTAAGTCGTAATCCTCATAGACAGTTGGACAGCTACTTGGATCAGAATCATAGATTTTAAGTTTATATGTAGATAAGTTACAGCCACTCTGCACATCGTAGCAATCAACTTCAGCTGTAGCATCTGTAGTTGTCCATTCGGAAGGCGCTCCAATTATGGATACTACAGGGGGTATATAATCTACATCAGGAAATTTAACTTCTATTGTATAATCCTCAACTTCACGTAGACCCCAACCATCCTGACCACAGGGTCCTGGAGGATCCTCCTTACTCAGTGAAATCCTCATTCTTGTTCTTGGGATTGCACTAAGTGGTATTTTGATTGTAGTTGAGAATGTGTGTACATTACGAGTAGGAGGGCAGCCAAAAATAGGATCGGGCTTGGATACATCGTACTGTTCACTTGCATCAAAAATATAATCTTGATTCCAATCTATCCAAGCCCGTACACAGTTATCTCCTCCACAGTCACTACAGTCTGTCAATACAGTAACATTCAACTCATAGAATTTATCTATTTCAACAGGTACAGATACTGAAGTAAAGTCAGAATAATAAGAATGATCTGAGGGATTATCAATTGTATTGAATTTTACTCTTGAAATGTGGTAAGCTTTATAATTAAGTGCACCCTGTGAACTACAATATAAACCATAAGTTACCTGTTCTCCTTCACTTAATTCTTCTTCTATAAATTCCGTATCCTGGCCTGGACAGTCGCAACAAATGCCGCTTGCACAATACCCGCCGTCAATCATTGTGCCTCCACATTCACCACATTCGCTCGTGCTTTTGCATTCACCGCCTTTGTCTGAGCACGATGCAGCGAAAACAAGGGAGGGCAATAGTAGTAAAATTACGAGAAATATTGAGAGTAGTGGCAATAAAGGGATATTTCGGGATGTTTTTCGAGACATGCCTGCCACATTTTGTGTTATTTGCGCTTTTGCTTATCAATGCCAATGATATATAGATATAATCTGTGGTGGTTTATATATCTGCTTATATCTGTTTGATTGCTTTCAAAAAGATATGCAGCGAGCGCATATATTTGAACTTTGCTTAACAAAGCCTTTACTTCCACCTGCCCAAAGTCGTCTGCTTTCTCTGCTCACGAACCTCATCCATCTTCCTGAACATGCTGTCGACACGCTCAGAAGAAAAATCATGCCTGTCGCACAAAATGCTCCTGATATTCTCCCACTCAATCTCCTCTCCGGCAACATCACAATCATCAATAACCGGCGGATTCAAAAAAAAGTCGCGAATCTCGCGCGCACTCACATCAAAATTCCACTCTATATTCTTCTCAAGTTCAGGAAGTGTCTTATGCTCCCGCACAAGCTTCAAAGCAGTTTTAGGGCCTACACCCTTGATTCCGCCGGGGTTATAGTCAGTGCCGATAAGAATCCCGATATTTATCAGCTGCTCACGGGTAATGCGCAATTTCCGGAGAAGGAGAGGAAGGTCAATCATCTCCGGCCTGATGTCCCTGTAGATATTCGTGCCCGCAAGCTTCCGCTTCCCTGTAATATTCAGATTCCTCACAAGCCTTGGCGCCCCGAACAGAAGCGCATCATAATCACTCGACGCAGCAGCATAGACTATCCCTTTCCCTGCCATGTAAGCTGCCTGCGCCTCCCCTTCAGACGGCGCCTCCACAACAGGTATCCCAAGCGCGCACAAAAGCTCTTTCGACTCCTTAAGCACCTCATCAGTCATCTCCACTGACGCCTGCGCATACTTCCTCGCTTCCTTAAGCTCACCTTTCTCAACAGCTTCAGCCCACTTCTTCTTCGCCTCAGCCCTCACTTTCCTTCTTTCGCTGTTGGTCCCCGCCTTGAACACAGGCGGCTTGCCGTCAAATACATAAACAAGCTTCACACCAGACTGCATGAGATTCAAAGACCGGTAAAATATGCCCGAAAGATGGCTCGTCACATTCCCCTTCTCATCCTTGAGGGGGGTGCCGTCATACTGCCTGATAATCGAAAGAAACTGGTAAAGAGTATTCAGCGCATCCACTGCAAGCGTCTTCCCGCGTATTTCACTCATCTCAAGTTCTCTTCTTGGAATAATATCAGATATTTTTACACCCATGCGCAGCACCGACTCCCTGTATTGGCTGAGCCAGCTCATCAAGCTCCTTATGCGTTTGCTTTTTCCACTCTTCTATCGGGATGCCATAGCTTTCATGTATCCTATCCCTGTATATTTCCGGCATAACATTATATGAGCAGAACGGTATTATCCTGCCATCAGGCACAACATAG
>JAIWAJ010000110.1:0-5139 GCA_048634435.1 Methanosarcinales archaeon | reverse complement strand
ATCATAGCATAATCATCAATTCCCTCAACAGTCTTGATCCTGTATCTCCGGTATTCACTCTTTCTTGGCTCCCCATGAACGAAAACAACCATTGATCCGCATGCGAACTTCCCTGATATGTTCGAGATATCAAACGCCTCGATGCGCTCCGGAATGTTCCTGAGCCCAAGTTCCTTTCTGAGCATTTCAAGTGCCTGTCTGTTTTTTTCATACCTGGAAACCTGCTCATCAAGATTCATCTTTGCATTTTTTTGCGCAAGCTGCATCAGTTTATATCTCCCGCCTTTTTTCGGGATAATTATTTTTATCCTGTACTTTGCCTCTTTAGTGAGCCATCCGGCAATTATGTCCCTGTCTTCAACATCATGCGAAATAAGTATTGTTTTCGGGATTTCATGCTTAGTATAGTATTGTTTCAAAAAAGAGTTCAGGATGCTTTCCACACTGGCATCAGGATCCCGGAACACATAATTTGTCTTGCTTATAAGCGACCCTGCCCTGATGAAAAAGAGTTGGACAATAGTAGTCCGGCTTTCTTTGTGCCCAGAAATGACATCAATGTCCTCGTTTTTCTGCGAAACTATTTTCTGCGGGGACGAAAGTTTCTTCACCCCCTCGATCCTGTCGCGGTACTGCTTTGCAGCCTCATATTCTCTTTTTTCCGAGTGCGCGCGCATTTTTTTCTCAAGTTGCTCCAAAAGCACAGAATCTTTCCCGGACAGAAAAAGCATAAGATCCCCTATATTTTTCAGGTATTCTCCTTTCGTAATCTTGCCGGTGCATGGCGCGCTGCAAAACCCAATATCATAATTAAGGCACGCCCGAAGGCGCACGAATTTCTTGTCCCTGCACGTACGTATACCAAAAAGCTGGTTAAGGTATTTCAGGATTTTTTTAATTTCAAAAGTCTCCGGGTACGGCCCGAAATACTTTGACCCTTTTTCCCCAACCCTTCTCGTAATAAAAACCCGCGCGAAATCCTCTTCAAGCGACACCCGTATATAAGGATACGACTTATCATCCTTCAAAAGGACATTATAGCGCGGCTGATACTTCTTGATAATATTAGACTCAAGAACAAGCGCCTCAACCTCATTATCCGTCAGCATATACTCAACAGAATCCGCATTCTCAAGCATGATCCGTGTCTTGGGCGCATGCCGCCCAACATTGCAGAAATAAGACTTCACCCTCTTCTTCAGTGACTTAGCCTTCCCCACATAGATAATCTCGCCGGCGCCATTTTGAAACATATACACCCCGGCGCCACCAGGCACACACTTCATATCCATATCTTTGATGCGCATAACCATCCATTAAGACAACAAAAATTAAATGTATATTGTTCATGCTTTGAGATTATTGAGATTAGAATGAGCAGATTATTGAGCATACCGCCATTCACAACCCTTTTAAGTTTGAGCGCATATATATTATTTCATGGTTTATACAGAAATGTATGATATTATCTCTCAAAAAGGCAAGTTTCCTGCATCTCCACGTTCTCCTATTGTTAATACACAATTTGGTAATAGCCTCAGGTCTCTATATAAGGGAGATAAAACCAAGATTACTGGATATGTAGAACTATCCACTGTACAAAATATAACATTAAAAAGAAAATTGGAGCGATTATTCAATGAACTGAATTTATATGTGAAAAATGGATTTGAAATCTTTAATTTTTATGCGGAAACTACTAAAATACCTACAAAAAAAGTATTAATTGCGCCATATGGCGCCAATATTAAATGCGATATTCTTCATGAATTTAAAGTAGTATATCTTAACCGCATAGCGTACGTAGATTATTTCTATATTGAAGATTATGAACGCACAGCATTCAAAATGGAGTCTCAAGACTTTAAACTACCTGTTCTATCTCTTAATGGAATGGTAAAGGGTCTTGGAGAAATTGCTCCCTCACTGAGTAAAAAACCGGGTCATCTCGCACATTCGGTGTTATCGAACTATATCGGTTCTGATTTTATAGATAAACATATTGAAATCGATGGAGTAAACTCATCATATTTGAAAGATGGAGACACGAAGTCAAACTTACTTAAAATAAAATCCGTTTTTGAAAACAGGAACGCTTCTATTCCATTGTCACATTTTGGAATCATAAATTATCTGGATGGCAATGTTGGGGATATAGAAAAAATGAGATCAAAAGCGAATCTATTGAAGCGATGGAATGTTCTATCTTGGAATAGACCATCTGATTCAACTACAATCAAGATGTCTGTTTTCAATTATTCATCTGATGGTGCATTAAACATATACGGTATCACTGACTTGAAAAATAATCTTTTATGGCAACACTCAATATTGAGTTATGCAATTAAAGATAAGACGGTATCTTCACAACAATTCGGTGAGGTTATGTACTCTGTGTCAAAGGTAATAAATAGTTATTTGGACAAAGGTGAGGATGGTCTTCTGTCTCAGGTGATGGATCTCAACAACATTGATTTATGGGTTGGTAGGGTCACATCGTATTTTTTAGCATTCAGTTCAAATAAAGATGTCATAGTTCCTAATGCAGTTAGGACATTGACTTATAATATCTCCGATGCTGTTTTAGCTCTGCATTCTTCAAAACAAAAGTCAAAATTAGCATTTAAAGAGAAAACAGAAGTTGACCCTCGTGTTAGAGTTGCTTTATATCTGACAAAATCTCGACTAAAGGAGGAGTTTATTGAACGTATTATACAAATCACAGGTTGGTCATACAAAATAACTGAAAAATACGTTGACGGGTTAATAAATGGAGGATATTTATATGCACCTGATAATATCCACTATCGTTGGTATACTGAGTCAAAGTTCAGATTTAAAAAATAGTTATCACTTCAATGTCTTGAACAAGAAAAGATGACTTGCAGCCACACAATATATAAAAATATTTTCTCTAACTATCATTATGCTATATCGATGCGCGCATCCTGCATTATATTCTCACTTCTCAAAAATCCTCTTCAAAAACCTCCCAGTATACGACTTATAAGACTTTGCAATCTCCCTCGGCGTACCCACAGCAACAACATTCCCCCCCTCATCCCCTCCTTCAGGCCCAAGATCAATAACATAATCCGCGCACTTAACCACATCCAGGTTATGCTCAATAACAATCACCGTATCCCCATTCTCAACCAGCTGGTTAAGCACAGAAAGCAGCTTCTTGATATCATCAAAATGAAGACCAGTAGTCGGCTCATCAAGAAGATATATAGTCTTCCCTGTACCCCTCTTGCAAAGCTCGGACGCAAGCTTGATCCTCTGCGCCTCCCCCCCTGACAGCGTCGTCGAAGACTGCCCAAGCTTGATATACCCGAGCCCCACATCATAAAGCGTATCAAGCTTCTTCTTTACCCGCGGTATATTCCTGAAAAACTCCCGCGCCTCTTCCACAGTCATATCAAGAACATCAGCAATGTTCTTCCCCTTGTAGCGCACAGACAGTGTCTCGCGGTTATACCGCTTGCCCTTGCACACCTCGCACGGCACATAGATATCAGGCAAAAAATGCATCTCAATCTTGATCACACCATCACCGTCGCAGGCAGAGCATCTCCCGCTCGCCACATTGAAGCTGAACCGCCCCGGGCCATACCCGCACATCTTGGCATCAACAGTCCGGCAGAACAATTCCCGGATATAAGTAAACACACCAGTATAAGTCGCAGGATTGGACCGGGGAGTCCTCCCGATAGGCGACTGGTCTATAAGAACAACCTTATCCACATTCTGGAGCCCCTTGATCTTCTCATGCTTCCCCACAGCCTGCCTGCTCCTGTAAAGATTGCTTGCAAGACCCTTATACAAAATCTCATGCACAAGGCTGCTCTTGCCGGACCCGGAAACCCCGGTAACGCAGGTAAAGACATTCATCGGGAACCTCACATCAATATTCTTCAGGTTATTCTCCTGTGCACCAATAACTTCAATATGCTTCTCAAAGCGCCTGTACGTAAGCGGGATCTCAATCTTCTTCCTCCCGGACAGGTACTGCCCTGTAAGCGACTTCTCATCTGCAAGAATAGCCCCGACATCACCCTTCGCAACCACTTTCCCCCCATGTATGCCGGCGCCGGGCCCGATATCCACAACATAATCCGCGCTCCTAATCATCTCCTCATCATGCTCGACAACAATCACCGTATTTCCAAGATCCCGCAGGCGCATCAAAGTATTTATCAGCCGGATATTATCCCTCTGGTGAAGCCCGATAGACGGCTCATCAAGAATATACAAAACCCCCACAAGATTCGACCCGATCTGTGTTGCAAGGCGTATCCTCTGCGCCTCCCCCCCTGAAAGTGACCCCGACGCCCGCGACAAAGTCAGGTAATTTACACCCACATTATTAAGAAACGAAAGCCGCGCCTTGATCTCACTGAGAATAAGGTTGGCAATCATCTCCTCTCTTTCAGTAAGCTTAAGCTTCTCAACAAACTCAAGCGCATGCATGCACGAAAGCTCACTGAACTGGGCAATCGAAAGCCCCCCGACAGTCACGCACAGTACCTCTTTTTTCAGCCTCATCCCGTTGCACGCAGGGCACACGCTGTCGCTCATATACTTTTCCATCTCGCGCCGCCGGTACTCAGACTTCGTATCCTTGTAAAGGCGCATCAACTGCGGGATCACACCCTCGAAAGCCCCGTGATGCTCCCAGTAGGCGCCTGTATTCCTCGCGCGATACTTGTAATGTATCTTCTCGTCTGTACCATAAAGAAGAATATCGCGATGCTCCTTTTTCATATATTTTATAGAAGTGTCAAGATCAAACCCGAACTTCTCCGCAACCGCCTGTATCATCTGCCCCCGGTACCCGAACACCTGCGTCTTCCACGGGTGGATAGCCCCCTCGCGTATCGTAAGATTCTCATCAGGTATCACAAGATGCGGGTCCATATCATACTTTCTTCCAAGCCCGTGGCACTCAGCGCACGCGCCATAAGGATTATTGAACGAGAACATCCGCGGCGTAAACTCAGGAAGGTTAACATCGCACTCAGGGCATGCAAAATTCAAACTGTACAGTTTCTCCTCATCACCATACTTCACAATCAAAAGCCCGGACGCCAGTTTAAGCGCTTTCTCACAGGCATCAGAAAGCCTCTGCAAAACATC
>JAIWAJ010000109.1:0-5269 GCA_048634435.1 Methanosarcinales archaeon | reverse complement strand
AGATATACAGGATAGCAAAACAAGAAGCAGGTATGATGAGTGATGTCCTATCAGAGAGAGGATATAATAACGAGAAATCTTTCGGTCCAATGGTAGCATCAAATTTGAAAGAAATAAACGGGCATATTTCTAAATATAACCCATCAGAAATTAATCCATGCAAAGACATACAATATCTCACAGAATCCATGCAATTAGCAATAGGCAACTTTAATCAGTATATAGCGGAGATTGCAGGAGTAAGTCTTAAAGAGTTTTTACCGCTTAAATCCGTTGAGCCGGAGGATGTTTACGAAGATGTTCATAAAATTAGGTGCATTCACGATTCCTTAATCTCTCATGTGAAAGCGTTTGAACCTAAGATAAATACAATGGGATATAGTTTGGGTTCAGAGAATCTTGAAATAGCACTCATAAGGGGTATGCATCATATTAATATACCCGAAAGCAACCCCGACCCCTCTAGTGGGTTTTGAATAACCCCCTACAAAAGCATATATTCTATCACACCCAATAATAAACTGGGTGATTGTTATGGATTTTGATCAATATGTGATGAAAAAGAATTATGAAAAGATACTTGGTCTGGGTGACCATCTTGAACTTATGAAAGAGCAGATAGACTGAAAACCGTTTATTGCGCTTGTTTCCAGCGTATTTTATGACAACAAAGAGGACGGTGGTAGGCCACATACAGATGAAATCGTCGTTGTGAGGACAATGCTTCTCCAGGCATGGTATGATCTTTCTGATCCGGAGTTGGAATTTCAGGTACATGATCGGCTTTCTTTTAGGAATTTTCTGGACTTTCCGAAAAGCATTCCTGATTTTTCGATGATATGGAAAATAAGAGAACGTCTCAAAGATGCAGGTATTGAAAGGCATATCTGGGACGAACTTCAAAAACAACTTGATGAGAAAGGTTATGCTGTTAAAAAAGGAGTCATTCAGGATGCATCGTTTATTGAAGCAGACTTTGGAAAGAAGAGATACTACAAAGAGAAAAAAGAACACTTTTACAAACCAGAGAGGTTATTCAAAGCCCCCTATACAGACTGATTTCCCCGGACCGAAGCATGCGAAGAATATCGCCTAGAAAGTGAAAGAGGCGATTGTAAAGGGTTCCTGAGAATATTTATAAGCGCTGTTGACTAATAGCTTTATCTATGCTTGCTTTGATATTCAACGCGATTGTGCTTATCGTTTTTCTTGTGTGTTATTCCGCAGATAAGGACAAATCTCTCCATGCACTGCGCTTATCTGTCAGGTCTTTTGAACGGATTGCGCCAATATTTGTTGTTGTTATCATATTTCTCATTTTTATGCAGGGATTGTTTTTTGGTGATGCTATTTCTGCGTATGTTGGAGGAGTCTCAGGATCAGCAGGGTACCTGCTGGCAGCTCTTGCGGGCGCGATTGTGCATGTACCGCCATTCATAGCATCCCCCATAGCAGGTCAGCTTCTCAACTCCGGCGTAAATCCCGGGTATATTGCCGCCCTTGTTACTTCTCTTGTGATGGTCCACACTTTCAGCATACCTGTCGAGGTCAGGGAGCTCGGACTTAAATTTGCTTTGCTTCGCAATCTCTTGTGTCTTGTTTCCGCGATTGTTATCGGTGTCATCATGGGGGTGTTGTATTGAAATCCCAAAAAGCTAAAGGAATTGCCGGAGTAGTTGCTCTTCTTGCAGTCATTCTTACCTACGTGATGCTGCCTGATTCTACTGCTGACTATTCGATGATATTTTCGATTATTTTGTATCTCCCTGGCTTTTTTGTCCTGATAGGCTTGTTTGAGGCATGGGTATCGAGAAAGTTTGTGGTCAGTCACCTGGGTGAGCATTCCGGCTTGAAGGGGTCTGTGTATAGCTTCTTCATGGGATGCATGATTCCGGGGCCTTTGTATCTTGCGTTTCCCCTTGCGGCGGCGCTTTTGAGGAAAGGCATCAGCAGGTTTAATGTTGTACTTTTTATCGGTGCATGGTCGTCTTTTAAGGTTGTTGAGGAGATATTTGAACTGCATTTCCTGGGACCAAGGTTTCTGGTGCTCCGGGTTCTTTTGTCTGTGCCTTTTGTGATTGCTGTTGCTTTTATTATCTCAAGAATTTGTCTTGATGATTAGTGTTGCACCATCGAAAATAAATAAGTATATACCGAATATCTTATCAGGTAGAACCAGTGTAAAGTGGTATTTATGGACAAAACAGGCAAGAGAATTGACCCTTGGGGCGCAAATGATATTTCTGATTATGATAAACTAATGTCTGAGTTCGGGATAGAGCCATTCAGCAACGTAATAAACTCAGTCCCAAATATCCACAAATACATGCGCCGCAACATAATCTACGGCCACAGGGACTTCAAAAGAATCGCCCTCGCCATGAAAAACAGGACGCCATTCATCATGCTGACAGGCCTCATGCCGTCAGGAAAAATGCACTTCGGCCACAAGATGGTGGCTGATGAGATGATATACTTCCAGCAAAACGGCGCCCACTGCTATGTCTGCATAGCAGACATCGAAGCATACCTCACAAGGAACATGGACCTGGAAACCATGAAAGACCTCGCGATAAACGAATACCTCTTAAACTACATCGCCCTCGGCCTCAAGCCAAAAAAATGCACCCTCTACTTCCAGAGCGACTTCAAAAACAAATACAGCACATTAAGCAAATACTTCGCAAAAAAAGTAACCTTCAACGAGCTGAAAGCAATATACGGGGACCTCACAACAGGCAAAATCACATCAGCACTGACCCAGGCCGCAGACATACTCTACCCTCAGCTGGACATCGGCAAACCAACCCCGACAATAGTGCCTGTAGGAACAGACCAGGACCCACACCTCCGCCTCACAAGAGACATAGCATCAAGATTCAAAAGCGAATACAACTTCATCCTTCCCTCATCCACTTACCACAGATACCAGAAAGGCCTTGGCGGCTCAAAAATGAGCTCAAGCGACCCAACAACATACATTGCCCTGACTGACTCAAAAAAAGACGCAGAATCAAAAATCAAAAGAGCCCTGACAGGCGGAAGAGACACCCTTGAAGAACAGAAGCGCCTCGGGGGATGCCCGCAAAAATGCACAATATTTGAGCTCTACAAGTTCCATCTCATAGACGATGATTCAAAGCTCAAAAATGTCTTTGACGACTGCAGCGCAGGCAAAATAATGTGCGGCGAATGCAAAACACACTGCATAGAACTCATCGCAAGCTTCCTGGAAAAGCACCAGCAAAAGCGCGAAAAAGCAAAAACCCAGCTAGACAAATTCCTGAAGTGATCTTGAATCAGCCGCAATAAAACATCTACTCTGTAAATATTCTTACAATCTCTTTTTCAACTTCTTTTATTTTGCTGTCATTGAGGATGCCTACCTTATACAATATGATGGACTTATCCGCAGTAAATAACCTGTTCGGTCTGACCACACTTGTAAGGTCCAGATTTCCTTTGTTGAAATCACTGTTTGTGATTATGGCTGAATAACGATCTGCTCTTGCCTGACTCGTTATCTGGCAGAGTATAACATCATCACCATCTAAATCTGCGACTATAAGTGCAGGTCTCTTCTTTGACTTAGTTAAATCTGAAAAAGGAAATGGCAAGACAACAACGTCTCCTTTTACAAGTCCTTCCATGCTTCATCATCCTCTTTGGAATCCCAGTCTCTGGCCAAAACCCTTTCGCTCGCTATCGCAGTGCTTATTTTTTCACTCACTCTTATCTGCTTCATGGGCCTTAATTCCACATGATCGTCAAATGCCAGAACAGCAATTTTACATCCTGTTTCAAATCCTTCACTGTCTCTTATCTCTTTGGGAATAACTATCTGTCCTTTTTCAGTTATTGTTGCAGTCTTGATTTCAATTAATGACATTTTTTTCACCTTACTTTTTTCTTATTTGTAAGATATGTAAGAATAACTATATATGTTTATGTTTTTCTCTTTTATTGTGGGTTGATGCTATATTGAGAGTAAAACCAGGCCGCACAGGATTGAGATTATGCCTATTTTCTGGTTTAGTTCTAATGTTTCTTTGAAGAAGATTTTTGCAAGAATTATTGTGACCATTGGGAATGTTGCGCTTATGGGGGCGACTATTGATGTATATTCTGAGTTTACGCCTATGCCGTAAGCCAGGAAACCGATGGCTTCCAGGGTACCTATTAGTATTATGGATGATGTAATGTCTTTTGGGAGGGAGATGTTTTTCTTTGCTGTGGCAGAATAAGTCAGTAAGTAAAAGAGTGCGGCGTTTTTCATAAAGAATATTGGCAGGAACCAGCTTAGTTCGTTTACCAGTATGCTGATGAATACGAAATAGATGCCTGTTGCAAAGACGCTGATTATTGCATATTCTATGCCTGTTGCATGGTTTTTTAGTTTTAGTTTCAGTAAATCGTGAAGTTTGAAAGAGGTCAGGACTGTGCCTGAAATTGCCAGTATAACGCCGGCGGACTGGATAGATGTCAGTGTTTCGTTGAGAAATACCAGGCTAAGGATTACTGTGATTACAGCCCAGCAGGCAGAGACTGGGCTGATGATCGATACTGTTCCCACTTGCAGGCCTTTGCAGAATGAAAGAAATCCGATGACACTTAGGAGTCCTGTGGTTAGAATTATGGTGATTGTGGCTGGTGAGAGAATTGGCAGTTTGAAGAAGAGTGAGAATATTATATAATATAGTATCAGACCAATGGTCTGGCTCCAGATGACTGTTTTTAAGACATTGCTCTTTCTTACTGCTTTTACTATAAAGAAGTCGCAGGTGCCCCAGCTAAGCATTGCTATGATTCCAAATATTATGCCTGTTGATATGTCCATAGTGAATGATTATTTGGGTTGGTTTATTTAACTTCTTTATGAAAGGCTGAAAATCATTCCTGTTTTTGCCTTGTCTGCTGTGATTTTTCCTTCACGGGCGAGCCAGCCCAGGCTTGAGTGGACTTCGGTTATTTTTAGTTTTGTTTCTTTTGCAAGTGTTGCTGCGGATTTTTCGCCTTTTTTGTTCAGCGCCTTCCAGACCTTTCCTGCACTCACGCCAAACATTTTTACTATACTCAAGACATGAAACAAATGAGCCAATTTCAACAAAAAACCAATTTGTCTTGATGTATATGGCAAGGCACGATACTCAATTTATTAGTGCCTTGACCATACTTTCATATCTTTCCACCACCAAAATTTAACATCAGATATACTGTACGCATACCATATATAATGATTTCTATTGTAGACACCTTAAGAACAAGAAAT
>JAIWAJ010000108.1:0-5270 GCA_048634435.1 Methanosarcinales archaeon | reverse complement strand
TACTTCATGACAAACCCAACAGGATTATGCAGTACAGAGTCCGCTTTTTCATCAACCAGAGTATAATCTGACAGAAAACCAACTACTGCTGCAATTGCTCCTACAAGAAGGAACGCCACAACCGCAAGTATTTTTGGAATCATGAACTTCACCGATAACTTATATAATGGGGCTATTAATATATATATTATTGTTAGTCCCCGTTAAAACCAGACTTATTACCTGATTAAAAAACTAAACATAAATGCCAATTAATATAAAGATTTACGCAGTACATTGAGATAAACAGATGATAACTATGATAGAGAATTTTCTTGGCGGAGATAACAGTTTAATAGGGACAATAACATCAGTCATATTTTTGCTGTTCATTGTATTCTACCAGAAAATTATGATAATGCAGACCCTCTGGAGAGCTGAAAAAGATCTCAAGACACTTGATGAATACACAAAAAAGGCAGAAGGGTACGTGCTGCACAATATTTCAAAAAAGCCGGACAAAAAGCTAAAGCATGATATCAGCAATTTTATGGATTTCTTTATTTCAACACCTGTAGATGTAGATCCTTACGGAATCCTGAACAAGATAGAGCACATAATGAATGAATCCGAGAGAAGGTTCAACTATTTTGTGGACACTATAGCGCCAAATCACAACATGACTGAGAAAGCCAACCTGAGATTTGGTCTGATTGGCGCACTCGGCGTCAACCAGATATACAAAATCGTAAGGCATCTGATAATAACCATAAAAAAGACCAACAATCTCCAGATGGTGCTAATCCTCCAGATGTACATGCCGCTACTCCTGAAAATGGCAAAAGGCAACGTCAAGGCAACTCATGCATTCATCAAAGGCATTCCGATCGGCGACGCAATAGGGCCTATGCTCGCTGCTTCATTCAAGACAAAAGAAGGCGAGGAGATCGCAAAAGATGTTCTTGTAAGTGAAGAGACAATAGAGGGCAAAACCGTTTTTGTCATGAAAGCAAAGGGTCCTGGCGCATCACTAGGCAAGCTTGGCAAAGCAGTAGAAGCCCTGAGAGAGCGCGAAAACATTGACCACATAATTACAATGGATGCTGCCGGGAAACTTGAGGGCGAAGAGACCGGCTCTATAGCAGAAGGCGTCGGAGTAATGATGGGCGGCATAGGTGTTGAGCGCTCGAAAATAGAAGAAGTTGCATTGAAGCATGATCTTCCGCTGGACGGCGTCGCGATAAAGATGGGCATTATGGAAGCCTCATCTCCCCTACATAAGAAAGTGTTCAGCTCACGGGACAAGGCTAGAGACGTTGTAAAACGACTGATTAAAGAGACAAGGAACGAGAAAATATTGTTACTTGGCGTCGGGAATTCATGCGGCATCGGGAACACAAAGACATCGCTTGCAGGCCTTGAGGTGAAATTAAAGCCGATATGGAAGAAACAGAAGCAGGAAGAGGAAGAGGAAGAAAAAAAGGAACGCGGCTGGTTCTAGGTATTTGCCATTCTCCTGCAAGCTGCCTGATGATGTTCTTTAAAGCTTGCTGTCTGTCTGGACGCAACAGTAAATTATATAATATAAATTTCTAAAGAATATGTATGAATGCCCAGATAATTGTGATGGATTTTGGTTCGCAGTATGCGCACCTGATAGCGCGAAGAGTGCGGGACCTTGGCGTATTCTCATCAGTTGTTTCAAATGAGTTGAGTGCAGATGATATCAGGACACGTTTCCCGGACATAAGAGGCATTATACTCTCAGGCGGGCCCGATGATGTTGTAGATCCGACAGCGCCGCAGTGCGATAAGAATATATTTGAGCTGGGCGTTCCGGTTCTCGGTCTCTGCTATGGACACCATATTATCGGACATTATCTGGGAGGGAAAGTGGGCCTGGGTGCCGGGAGAGAATACGGGATTACAAAGCTGAAAGTAGCCAGGAAAGACACAATCCTAAAGGGATTTGATAAAGTTGAGGCAGTATGGATGAACCATGGCAACTCTGTTACCGCACCTCCACTCGGGTTTGATATCGCTGCAAGGACAGGTAACTGCATTGCTGTTATTCAAAACAAAAAGAAGAATATTTACGGTGTCCAGTTCCATCCGGAAGTTACGCATACGAAAAAAGGAAAAGTGCTCTTTTCAAATTTTGTTTTTAATATTTGCTCTGCCAGAAAAGACTGGAGCATGGAGCGTTTTATTGGCGATGAGATTGAGAAGATAAAAAAGCAGATTGGTAACCGTCATGCGATTATCGGTCTTTCTGGGGGTGTTGATTCTTCTGTTGCAGCTATTTTGATGAGCAGGGCAATCGGAAAGAACCTGACTGCGGTTTTTGTGGATACTGGTTTTATGCGGCTTGGTGAGCCTGAGTTCATCAGAGATACTTTCACCCATTGGGACATGAAACTAAAGATGGTTGATGCCAGGAAGAAGTTTTATGATGCTTTAGCTGGAATCGCGGACCCTGAGGAGAAAAGGAAGATAATTGGCGAGCTTTTTATCAGGGTATTTAACGAAGTCGCGTTAGATAAAAAAGCAGAGATTCTTGTGCAGGGCACGATTTACCCGGACAGGATTGAGAGCGGCACAAGCAAAAATGCCTCTGTTATTAAGTCGCATCATAATGTTGGCGGCCTGCCAAAGAATATGAAGCTTGAGCTGTGCGAACCCCTGGATGACCTGTATAAGGATGAGGTCAGGGCTGTTGCAAAGAAGCTTGGCCTCCCGGATGAGCTTGCCTTAAGGCATCCGTTCCCGGGACCCGGGCTTGCTATCAGGATACTTGGCGAATGTACGCGTGAGAATGTCAAAATTGTGCAGAAAGCGAATTACATTGTCCTTGATGAGCTTGAAAAAGCAGATGAATACAACAGCATCTGGCAGGCTTTCGCAGTCCTCCTGCCAGTAAAGTCTGTAGGAGTGCAGGGCGATGCGAGAAGCTACAAGAGAGTTATCGCAATCAGGTTTGTGAATTCTGTTGATGCCATGAGCGCGAGTTTTTCAAAAGTACCCTATAGCCTGCTTGAAAAGATTTCTACAAGAATTACCAATGAGATAAAGGAAGTGAACCGGGTAGTCTACGACATCACAAACAAGCCGCCAGGGACAATAGAATGGGAATAAAAAAAATCTAAGTCATAATATAAATCTATTTTCCCAATCAGTCTGCATGGATGAAAACCTCTGTACAAGATGCAAGGGAAGAAATCTTTGCGGCAAGCCATTCTGCTCCATAGTCTCAAAAGTAAAGCAATTCTCAAAAGTCATCGGGGACACAGGTACCAATTTCACAGGCACAAGCCCCCCAGGCTGCTTTGTCGGGCGCACAAACTACCCGAAAGTGAACCTGAACATCCTCACCCCCTCATACGAAGATGAATACTCATGGACAAGAGACAGCCCTGGGTTCTGGTACAAGGCAAAATTTGATATCCCAGGGATCCTGCAAAGGAGATCCGGCATGGTAGCCGTAAGGTCCGGAATCGACGTAAAATCGCCGCGCAGCAGGTTCCTTGAAATCGCGCAGGAAATTGCACAGGCAAAAAACCAAGTCAATGCAGAATTCTGGCTGAAAAAGAAACCAAGATTCAGCATATCCTTTGACTCAAGGCTTCCGCCAATCGGCTCACCTGCTGAAGTAAAAAAAGCAAAACTGTCAGGCAATGTAGCAATACCCCACCCGGTCGACAAGACCGTAAGCGACACAGACCTGAAAGCTAGAAGCGCAATAGAATACCTGTACAAAAAAAACATCGATGAGAACTCAATCACAAAAATCATGTCCCTCGGCCTCCTGGGCCTTGAAAAAGACAGGAAACTTGTGCCCACAAGATGGACAATCACTGCAGTTGACGACACAATATCCAAAAACCTGATTGAAAAAGTAAAAGACTACAGTGTAGAGGACAACTGCCTCGTATTCCAGAACACCTATCTTGGCAACCATTTTGAAATACTGATAATCCCAAAAGAATGGCAGTTTGAAGTCATAGAAACCAAATTTCCAAAAAGCGTATGGAACCCGAACGGTGCATCACCGGTGCTATATTCAGACTACGAAAACTACTATGGCAGAAAAACATACGCATCCAACGTAACAGGCGCCTATTATTCCGCAAGGCTTGCAGCACTCGAATACCTTTCAAAGAAAAGGCGCCAGGCATCAGTCCTCACAATAAGAGAAGTCTATCCTGAATACGACACACCTCTGGGCGTATGGGTTATCCGCGAAGCAGCAAGAGGCGCATTCCAGAACAGGCCCGAAATATTCGATACACTTGAAGGCGCCCTCACATCCATGAAATCAAGGCTAAAACTGCCGTTTGAGCGCTACAAAAAGCAAAGCAAACTCCTTTCCTGCATAAAAACACAGACGAGCCTGAAACAGTTTATCTGATAGTGTAATTACATCCTTTCCTAACAGCCAGCCCCCGCAAAAAGACTTTTTGGACAAAAAACCGAAACATTTAAATAGTTTGAAGTTATATATATCTAACATAAAGTTAGAAATAATTAATCATAAGTTATAAATAAATAACTTTTAGAGGTGATATAGAATGAAAAACAAACTTTGGTATCTGGGTTTTCTGTCCGTTGCAAGCCTGCTGTACTTCATTGAGGGAAACACGGCTTTCCTGTGGTTCCTTTCGTTTATCCCGTATTTTGGAATTTACAATTTAAGTGATGAGAGAATAAAGATAAACATTGGCAAAGCTGCGACAAATGCTTTTATGTACACCGTCTTTTTCGGAGTCGCAACAATCGTATACATATACCTGACAAAGAGCACCGGACTATTTGCTCCGGCATTTGTACTTCTTTTCGGAGGAAGCATATTAGTGTGCCTTCTTTCTGTGTTCTACTATGAAAAGAGAGGTGACATAAAATGAAAAAATCAGGAAAATATGATGCGCTAAAAATCGTGTGCTTCTGGTTCATTGGCGAATACTATTACGAAAACATCAAAAAAGATAAAGGTTTTTAACCATGAAAACAATATTTCAGTTGTATTCTGTGGGAAACGGTGATGCAGCATGAAACTAAGAAAAGACAAGGATATTTTATCATTTATAGGAGTCGGTTTGATTACTATCTTACTCGGAAGTGTTGCATTGTTTTTTCAAACATATTCCAGGACAATAATGGTTCTTGGAGGGATATCAATTCTTGTTGGCATAATGATGTGTATTATGGCATTAGTTGCCTCGACAAAACCAAAAACAGAGCTTATAGCAGATGAAAGAGTTACAAGAATTAATGAAAAGGCAGGATATGCTGCA
>JAIWAJ010000107.1:0-5251 GCA_048634435.1 Methanosarcinales archaeon | reverse complement strand
CTGCGGTGATAATATAGTCCAGTACCCTAATGGCTATGGTGAGTTTGAGGAATGTGACGGTTCTGCACCTCCTAATTTCATATGCTTACCAGACTGCACCCTTGAATACCAGCCATATTGCGGTGATGGTATAGTCAACGGCAATGAGCAGTGTGATGACGGCAACCTTGTAAACGGTGACGGCTGTGATGACACATGCCAGATTGAGTATCCTGAAGGTCCAGAATGCTGGTGGGTACGAGACCATGTGACTGAGATAACTCTTAACTGCACAGACCGTGAACCACATCCAGTACGGCAAGAGACTGTCTGCTACAGGGTTTCATACGACAATGTGAGCGGTATATGGGGCTACATAACCGACCAGTACTGCACAGAATTCGGCGGAACAATGGAAGGAGACTGGTGCTGTGCATATGTTGGAGATGTTCCGTATGTGTTCAACTTCACAGAAGATTCAGTGCATGACCTTGAATTCTACTGTAGAGACCACTTGGGAAATACAGAAGAAACAACAGACTTGGAATACTTCAAGGTTGACTCTGTTGCGCCAACTACAACAAAGACACACCATGGCGCATACTACCTCAATGAGACCACAGGTGCACAATACATTGATACAGATAGCTGGATTGAATTGACAGCTGAAGACGGCGGTCCAATCTGCGCTGTAGGTGTTAATGTGACACAATATAGAGTAAGCGGTGCACTGGCAGATCGTTTCTGTGAACCTGCGAACTGCGATAACTGGATGACTACCATGAGACCACAAATGGGACCATGGGAGACATACACAGGTCTTTTCAGTATAGCGAATGAATCATGCCATGTAATAGAATACAGGAGCATAGACCTGCTGGGTAACACAGAAGAGATACAATGGCAGTGCGTCTTTGTAGATAAGACACCGCCTGTAACAAACAAAACATATACACGTCCTTTCTTCGAGGAAGGAGACACAAAATGGATAACAAACATGACCAGTATAATATTGTCTGCATACGACCCAGAACCACATCCATCAGGCGTCAACAGGACATATTACAGGGATATATACTTGAATGACTCAGCAGACTGGCACTACTGCTACAACAACTGCAGTGGATGGACTCAGGATGCAAGATACGGCAAGCCAACGGCACCTGAACCATACAATCCAAAGGGTCACTATGAATACACTGGTCTTGAAGAATCATGCCATATCATAGAATACTACAGTGTGGATAATGTAAATAAGACAGAAACCCTGAACCACCAGTGCGTCTTTGTAGATAATACTGCGCCTGTTCCAAACAAAACTATTGGAAAGCCAAGCACTTACTGTGACAATTCTTCTGGTAACTGTACATGGGAATGGAAAATAACAACTATGACGCCAGTTACGTTGAGCTGCGACGACATGGGACCTCATCCATCTGATCATTCAATGGTTCACTGGAGAATCTGGTGGGACGGAAGCGACAACTGGACAGAGTGGTATAATGCAACGGAAGGCACAGAGATATACTTTGGAGAAGAATGCCTTCACCAGCTTGAGTTTTACTGCACAGACGCACTAGGTCATGAAAGCGAGCGCGACCTTGAATGGATAAAGGTAGAAGGCACTTCGTTTGATATTGAGTTGAATAAGAAATGGAACCTGATATCAGTGCCATTTGTTATGCTGGATGATTCAATAGATGAAGTGTTTGCAGATATTGCCGATAAGGTAGAATCTGTGTGGACATATGATAGAGCGGCAGATAAATGGTATGTATATACTCCAGGGCCGGCACCGGATAGCTTAACTAAAATGAAGCCCGGCTGGGGATACTGGGTCAAGGCCACGGATAATGCGACCCTTATTATTGGCGGGAGCTTATTCAGCCCGGCAACAACGCCTGCGAGCAAGAAGATTGTGAAAGGGTGGAATCTGGTCGGATACTGGGGTACTAAAGGTTGGGGTGCTGAACCAATATTAGGATATTACGGGCCTGCCGGGAATGGTATGCCGGCATATTGCGAATTTTATTCCCTGGGTAATGATATATGGGACAAGGAGTTTGCATCACTCTGGTCTTACTGGGAGCCGTATAATGGAGATCCAGCTTATGCGCCGTATTACCAGTGGATTCCATTTGATGAATGGCATCCCCGGATGGACCCGGGAGCAGGATACTGGCTGTTCACAAATCAGGAAGGCGAGTTTGTGGTGCCTACAACCTGCGGGTATATGTAAACTGAAGGCTTAAATGCCTTCAGTTAGTTTTTTATTATTGCTAGTCTAATTTATCCACGTGGTAGGAATGAATAAGATTTTGATTTCAGCGGCTGTGTTTATATTCCTGTTATCGGGTGCTGTTTTGGCAGTACCAGGAATGCCTCACCAGTTTTACGGGAATGTGGCTTATAATGGTGAGTCGGCCCCGGATGGATTAAGCGTA
The DNA here is from genome assembly GCA_048634435.1 of Methanosarcinales archaeon. GTDB lineage: Archaea > EX4484-52 > EX4484-52 > EX4484-52 > B79-G9 > B79-G9. Next base: position 2,828 of record JAIWAJ010000107.1, on the reverse strand, counting down.
GTCGCGAAAATAGATGGAGTGGTGGCCGCATCTACAGTAACATATGATGGTGCATACTCATTAATCGTCACAGACTACAATAATACAAGAAGCGGGGATGTTGTCAGTTTTTTTGTTGATGGTATTGATACTATGAAAAGCGGGATTTTTTGCAATGGCTGTGTTACTAAAATTAGTTTGTCTGTTACTTATCTGAAGCCTCTCCCATCGTCACCTCCGGGGGGTGGAGGCAGCAGTGGGGCGGGTGTTGTTCCTGCGGAGGTAACTGATGATGATGCAGAAGATGAAACAGGTGCTGCAAAGGGAGAGGTTGTTACTGAGGCAATTGATAAGGAATGTGTTGAAAGATGGGTATGTTCTGAATGGGGCGAGTGCGTGGATAGTATTCATAAGAGGATATGTATTGATGAAAACAATTGCGGGACAGAAGATTACAGGCCATTTGAAACTGAACCCTGCCCTGTCTTAAAGGAAGAAACAAATGATGCAGGTGCAGAAGCAGGAGAGGAGCCTGCAGGAATTGCAACAGGATTTGTCCTGGCTGAAACTTTACGAAAGCCTAAGAATCTGGCTGTGGGAATTATATTGATTGTGCTTCTGTTTGGAATATATGTGAAATTTTCGCGCAATAAGCGGAATTCTAATAAAGCAAATAAAGCATCATGACAATGGTTAAATAGAGGCATTTTCAAAGTTCCTTCTCACGAATAACACAGAGAAAGCCAGGAAATACACCCAATGAATTAATTCCGCAGATTTTGTCACCAGATATATATATATACTTTATGTGCGACTGATGAATCTATACTCAAAGACATAATTATAATATCTTTTTGATAAACACTTAAAAAACTAATGTGTCCATAAATAAGAGTTATAGGTATAGGTATATTGCGGACCCGTAGCTCAGCTGGATAGAGCACCAGGCTTCTAACCTGGGGGTCGGGGGTTCAAATCCCTCCGGGTTCGCCATAAGCTTAAAAATGAGTACGTGAATGTTTATATAATCCGGCAATGATTTCAAGATCGTCACCCGATGGATTTTGGGAACTGAACCTCCCAATGCGCAAATGAGGATGTGAACACCCGATGAGCCGGAGACTATTCTGCTTTTTCTGCTGGTTATAAGGGTGACCATATAAAAGTTTATTCCCCCAATAAATACCTATAACTCAATAAGAGGTGTCGAATATGCACAAAAAACTATTCATACCAGGTCCCACAGAAGTAAGAAGCGAAATACTGAAAAAGATGTCAACCCCCATGATCGGTCACAGGAGCAAAGAATTCCAGCAGCTCTTTGCAGGCATCATCCCGAAGATGCAAAAGATCATGTACACAAAAAACACCATATTCCTCTCAACATCCTCAGCCACAGGGCTCATGGAAGCAGCAGTCAGGAACTGCACAGACACAAAATGCCTCAACCTCTGCTGCGGCGCATTTTCAGAGCGCTGGCACAGGATAACCACAGCAAACGGCAAGCTGGCAGACACAATCGAAGTGGAGTGGGGAAAAGCAATAAAACCCGAAATGCTTCGCGAAAAACTGGAAAGCGACAACTACGACGCAGTCACATTCACCCACAACGAAACATCAACAGGCGTAATGAACCCGATAGAAGACATTGCAGAAGTCATGAAAGACTACCCGGGCACCCAATTCCTGGTAGACGCAGTAAGCTCATTTGCAGGCACAAAAATAGACACAGACAAGTTGGGAATAGACGTCTGCCTGTTCAGTGTCCAGAAGGCGATGGCGCTCCCCCCCGGCTTTTCAGTATGCTCAGTAAGCAAAAAAGCCCTTGAAAAAGCAGAAACAGTACAAAACAAAGGCCATTACTTCAACTTTCTGGACCTCCTGAAATCCTACAAAAAAAACCAGACCCCCTACACCCCGTCAATCTCCCACATGTACGCACTTGACCAGCAGCTTGACGACATCCTGAAAGAAGGGCTTGAAAACAGGTTCATGCGCCACAAAAAAATGGCAGATATAGTAAGAGGCTGGACAAAACAAAATTTCGCACTTTTCGCAGAACCCGGCTACGAATCAAACACACTAACAGCAGCCGCAAACACAAAAAACATATCCGTCGCAGACCTGAACCAGAAGCTGGGAGAGCGCGGCTATGCAATATCCAATGGCTACGGAAAGATAAAGGAGCAGACCTTTAGAATTGCGCACATGGGCGACATACAGACAGAAGAAATAAAAGAGCTTCTTGACACCATTGATGACATATTAAAATAGCTCAGCGTAAAGGAATTTTGATGAAGCTACGCTTCTGCAATAAAAGTCACAGACCTATTTTTGTCAGGTAGCGCAGTTAAGTAAATGACTGCTCATTTGCCGATTATTTGATAAAACAGGACTTTTCCCGGATACATTAATAAAGTATCGCTGAGCAGTAGTAAGTATGAACCCTGAAGATAGTGAACTTCTTAAGAAAGCAAGGAAATTAAGGAAAATGAACCTGAGTTACCGTAAAATTGCGAAAACACTTAGTAGTAATGATCAATTTGGATATATAAGTTATTCAAAAGTTTATAACTTGCTGAACCCGAAATCTATACAAAGGATAAGGCAAATAGAACAAAGACAAACAGGTATTATCAATGAAAACATTGCTGAGATTCGCGGGATGCTAACATCTGGTGAGAGTCCGGAAGATATTGCAGAATATTTCGGGGTTTATCCCTATACAATTGCGAGAATATCGACTTCTGCCATAACATCAGATTCTCATTCTCATACTGGCTACATTCCCAGTGTAAGGGACTATCTAGGACAAACTGGCGGCATAGCACTACTCTCAGTAATAAATG
>JAIWAJ010000106.1:0-5307 GCA_048634435.1 Methanosarcinales archaeon | reverse complement strand
GAAAGGAATCGAATACCTCATATACGCATCGACCGACATCCTAAAACAAATACCAGACTGCCGGTTTACCATCATAGGAGACGGCCACCTCAAAGAAAGCCTGGAAAACTTCGCAAAAACCCTCAACGTATACAACTCATTCGAATTCCGCGGGTTCGTGCCAAAAAACGATCTTGCCGCCTGCTTCAACTCAGCAAGGCTATTCATCATGCCCTCTATCCACGAGCCCTTCGGGATCGCATGCCTTGACGCAATCGACTTCGGCCTCCCGGTCATCCTGTCAGAAAACGTGGGCGCAAAAGAACTCTTTGATGGATGCACCCTGGTGCACAAGCCCAGATCCTCAAAAAGCATCACAAAAAACACCCTGAAACTCCTGAAAGACAAAGAATTCTCAGACAACCTAAGAAACAGGGCAAAAGAAAAACTAAACAAAATAGACAACTGGGAAATAATCGCAAAAAAAGTACTCGAAACCTACGCCTCAGTTTGACTGTGATATGCTCACAAGCGGCCTGCTGCCGGACAGCCTGTCATACCTGATCAAAAGATTGTAGTTCCCTGCCCGGAGCCGCTCTTTCCCAACAATATCTATATTCTCATAGACTGCCTTTATCACAATATGCTTCATTGTCTTCAGCTCATACCCGAAACTCGGGCTGTAGAACCTCTCAAATGTATTGTCCATAAGATACTTCACTCGCGACTCAATATTCTCTCTCGTCCCTCTTGTAAAAAAAACATAGAACTTGTTCCCTGCCGCGTCCTGCGTCAGCGTCGTATACCCCGAAGATACACTGGTGCTCTTTGTGACGCCCCTCGAAACAATCCCCGCAATAATGCCATTGCTCTCAGAAACAATATAATCCCCCCTTGAATATTCATTGCCAAGCGAATGAACCCCGACAGTAACCTCGTGAGCACACACAGTAGACAGAATCACAAAAAACATCAAAACAAAAGCTGCAAGTAACTTCATAACATCCACTTTGTTCTCCCCTGTATTTATCTCTTTGCCCCGAAATCCCGCAGATCCACCTGTCCCAGGAACTTGCTCTTGGCAGACCTGATAGTGCCCGTCACACCAAGTACATGGAATATGACACTCTCGCCTTCAATCTCCTTGACAGAGGCAATCACAGCCCTGACCTCTTCCACAGAATCATGTGTGGTCCTGATAACACCCCTCTTCTTGGTCTTGTCAAAAAGCATAGATGGAACCCACATCCTGAATTTGGATGTGCCCGCTTCACCAAAAAGCTGCAAAGACGCGCTCCACACCACATTAACCATATTCTCAAATGCAACCTCTTTTTTCGACACAATCTCAAACACAATATACCTCTGGTTGTCCCTCAACGTGGGCGGCATTGGATTCAGTTTCATTCACTCACCACTTTCACTCCATCCTTCAAAGTGCGGTCTCTTATCTCAGCAGTTCTTTTTACAAGATACAAAGGAACATCAGACACACTCTTCACTGCTTTTTCCCTGTCAAGCCCGCATATGTACGCAAGTGACGCAAGCTCCCTGCCGGCCCTCATATCCCACACACTCTCAGCCCCGCTGGCAGCAACGATATGAGCGCCGTACTTTTGCGCAAGCATGACATTATTGCGCATATGGGAAAGCACATAAGACCTTATCCTCTTGTAAGAATGAAGATACTCCCTGAAATTCAGCTCAATCGCGACATTGTTTTCTGCTGCAAGCTTCATCATGACATGATCCATACCGGAATCCTTTCTCTTCAGCTCAGGATGCACAAGAAGATCCACACGCGGGTTTTCAACAGCAGCCCTGTTGATCTCAAGTTCCCCTCCATACACAGCAATAACATCTGCCTTGTCGCGGAACCTGCTTATCTGCTTGTTAAGCTCACTTGAATTCTCAGCCTTTATTTCCACGCCGACAAGTATATTCACATCACTCTTTACTGACATCACATCCTTTTTTACAGATTCAAGATCCTCCAGGCTGTCTATCCCGTCAAGTATGACTATTGTATCAAGGCCAAGCTTCTCTGCATGCCCTGCTATCTCTTCAACACTATTTACACCATACGAATGCTTTGTCGTCACATGCATGTCACAGTAGTTCCTCAGCATGCTTCTTATTTGGGCTTTTAGTTTTATAAGGTTTGCAAATACTTGCTTAAGAATCATAAAAACTATAAAAAGGACAAAATCCCATATAACTCTGGGAAACCACATGGAAAGGCTAAAGACAGGCATCACTGGACTGGACGAGAAAACAGAAGGCGGCTTCGTAAAAGGCTCAATTATCCTGGCTGTCGGAAAAACAGGCACAGGAAAAACCCAGTTCTGCTCATCATTCATGTACGCCGGGGCCCTACAAGGAGAGCCTGGCCTCTACATAACCACAGAAGAAAGAATAGAAGACATAAAAGAAGACATCAATTCCATGTTCAACTGGAACTTCACAGAACTGGAGCAAAAAGGCCTCCTGAAATTCCTCTCAATCAAGGCAATCTGTCCCGAAAAGCCTCTCGGCGAAGAGGTGCATAGGATAACAAAATCATACCTCATAAGCATAAGAAGCCAGATTGCAGAAGGCATAAAAAGCATAAACGCCCAAAGAGTGGTCCTTGATTCTGTCTCTGTCCTTGAGATGTTCATGCAGGACAGGTACATGGCAAGAGTAATGCTGTTTGGGCTTGTGGAATACTTCAAAGCCATGGGAGTGACCGTGGTAATAAGCGGTGAAATCCCTGAAACAAGCGAAGGCCTGACAGGCAGCGGGATAATTGAATACCTTGTTGATACTGTAATCAAACTTGACTTCGTGCCCGTATCAGAAGAATTCAAAAGGACTTTGACAATAAGAAAAATGAGGCGCACAGACCACTCGACTCTCATCCATCCATTCGAAATCACACCCAGCGGCCTCAAGCTCGTAAAGATATGATTCAATTAATGGAGATGATAAAAATGAGAAATCACAACAATAACATAAAATATAAACAGGCAGTAATCTTAGGATTTGCACTCTTATTCCTCTTATTCGCAGGACATGCATTTGCAGATTGCATAACCAGTTGTACAGACGAAGACTTCGATCAATATACGCCAGACATTGATTGCAATGATGACCCTACATGTACATCTTGCAAATGTGGAGACTGCAACGACACTAATTCACAAACATACCCCGGCGCCACAGAAATATGCGACGGACAGGACAACGACTGCAACGACATAATAGATGATGAAGAACTAGACCTCGACAACGATGGATTCATGATATGCAATGACGACTGCAACGACACTAATCCAAACACATACCCCGGCGCCACAGAAATATGCGACGGACAGGACAACGACTGCAACGACATAATAGATGATGAAGAACTAGACCTCGACGATGACGGATTCATGATATGCAACGGAGACTGCAACGACACCGTCGCTTCCATAAATCCCGACGCCCCAGAAATCTGTAACAACACCATAGACGACGACTGCGACGGAGCCATAGACTGCGCTGACAAAGACTGTAAAAATGACCCGGCATGCGCCAGCCAGCCATGCGCACCAGAAGGAGACGCATGCGAAAACACAGAAGAATGCTGCGACGAACTCAAATGCAAAAAACAAATAGACTCGCCAACCCAGCAAAGAATATGTTGCAGCAAGGACGAATGCGCAGCCGCAAACGGATGCGTAGTAGAAAACATATGCATCGCAACCACAATCACCCCTCAAAAAGTGTGCGCTCACGGCACATGGATACCGAGAAGCGTGATAGAACATAACTGCAACGATGAAATCGACAATGATTGCGATGGACCCATAGATTGTGACGACGGTGATTGCAAACATAGGCCAACATGCCTGAACACCAAATGCACAGCAGACGAAGACTGCAAAGGCTACCAAACATGCAAAAATGGAATATGCAGACTACTAATTTGCAAAGGATGTGCGCATCCGGAAGATCATACATGCCAGAAGTGGGAATGCTGCAGAAAAAAAGACTGTGACTCAGGCGAAATATGCTGGAAACACGAATGCATAAAAGCACCTGAAAATAGTGCCTCAATGAAAAAATACATAAAAGAAAACGCAAGAAGTTACATAGATGAGGCAGAACAAAAGATTCTGGACAAAAAAAACATAAAACCCGCCGCAGGAGAAATAAAAACACTTGAAAAAAAATTAAATCGTGCAAAATCCGCATACAGCAGGGGTAGATACGAGGAGGCCGAATCCCTCGCAACAGAAACGATAACCGGCTACAAACAACGAAAAACGATCATTGAAAATATCAATGCATTCCTATACAAAATAAAATCATTCTTTGTGCGCGAAAAAAAAAGTGAACCAGAAAAGCAATACGCGGGTGAAAGTGATTCTGCCCTACAATAAAAATCCAATAATCCCAAAACAAAAGAAAGAAAGCATATTCCAGCACTGTGTCGATAACCGTCGGTCAATAGACCGGCGGCATGCTTTGCATGCCCCACACACATCACCAAAGGTTGTTGACACGCAAAGATTCCGCGTACCGCTATACTCAAACGTTTACGATTGAGTGTGTGGGAATCCGACTTGTCGGATTCACTGCACTCAATAGAGTAGCGGAATCTTTAGCGTTTGAAATCATTGGCACACACAGCCACTCACGACATCACACCAGAGTAACAATAAACTTAAATAAATATAGTCCTGAAATAATATATTGGTAATAAAAATGGGGGCTAAACCAAAAAATAGCATTAGAGTGTACACGTTCCTTTCAGGATTCGCACTCTTACTCATATTATTTGCCGGACACGCGTTTGCAGATGGCTGCATAGATAATGATAACGACGAGTTTGGAGACATAATAACAAACTCCAGCCCGTGCATAGACCAACCAGACTTAAACTGCACCTGTGGAGACTGTGATGACGACGATGCAAACGTCCACCCCGGCGCTACGGAAATATGCGACGGAAAAGACTCTGATTGCAATGGAGACATGCGCCCTGATGAAAGAGACGACGACAATGATGGGTTTGTAGAATGCAACTCAAGTGGACTAATACCAGACAACGACTGCAACGACAGCGATGATTCCATAAACCCAGACGCTAACGAAATATGCGACTACATAGACAACAACTGCGATGGAAACATAGACGAGGGCGTAGCAAACACATGCATAAACTACACAACATGCATAAGCTACACAACATGCGACTCATGCCCACCGCCACATCAAGAAATCTGCAACAACACCATAGACGATGACTGTGACGGAGCCGCAGACTGCGCTGACAGTGACTGTGAAAACGACCCTGCA
>JAIWAJ010000105.1:0-5219 GCA_048634435.1 Methanosarcinales archaeon | reverse complement strand
AGAGAACATCTCTTCGCGGTGCTCATCAAATTCCCTGTTTTTTCTGCGATAGTCTTTTGCTTCGAGGTCAGCCTCATCTTTCTTCTTCCCATACAGGACAGTATATTCAACATCACAAAAGACCACTATGACGAGACAGAAAATCTCATAATAAGCGTAAATTTCACAAGCATATCAAACTTCACCTACAACGCCACAGGATGCATCATAAAAGCAATAAACGCCTCCGGGAACATCTTCAGTCTGGGCAGCGTCACACTAAACAACGACACATCTGGAAAAGCAAACTGCTCAGGAAACGTACCATTAACAATCCTCAACAACAACTCATACTACAAAATAATCACAGAAGTAACAGATAACAGCGGCAAAAAAGGCACAAGTGAAAAGAAGGAAATGTGGTTCTGCAGATACAAAGCATCCGGCTCAAGCTGGAAATGCCGCGACGAGTGCGAAAACGACATGGAAACACCCATAGTTAATTACGTCTCAATAAACGATACAATCGTCCAATCCAACTCCTACGTACACGTGGTCGCAAACGTATCAGGTGAAGATACATCAACCCTATTTTATGTACACGCAGAAGGAACTGACAATCCGCACAGACTCTCATGGAACGGAACTTTCTGGGCAGGTTCAGTACGAATAGACAACGACGGCATTACAAACGTCAGCGCAACAGACAAATCAGAAAACATTGGAAAAAATGAAAGCATTACATACACCATTGACGACACCCCTCCTGTATTTACAGGATGGTACGACAACCAGACATACTTCACCTCAGGAAGCACTGTTATGATATCTGCCAATGCAAGCGACCCGCACCTAAACCCTGATTCAATAAACATAACAATAATAAACAGCTACACAAAAGCACTAATATCTGACCCTGTCAACGAAAACTGCATAATCACCAGCCCCGGCAATTACACCTGCAACTCAACATGGAACGGGACAGGCGCAATTAGCGGAAACTTCACATTTAACGCAAGCATAGCCGACCACGCAGACAACATCAACACTTCAACATCAACAACATGGTTTGTATTTGACACAAGAAAGCCAATATTCTGGGACTGGGCAATAAACGACCCAAACAGCTACATCAACGCAAGCGTTAATCTGAACATGTCCCTAAACATCAGCGACGATTCATTCAATCCATCCAACATCAACATTACAGTAGTTGATTCCACAACAAAAGCATTTGTCCATGACCCAACAGGCGAATCATGCACACACTTCTGTGAAGACAAATGGCGCTGCTCAGTCATATGGGATGAAACAGGCGCTACAGACGGCGGAAACTACACATTCAACGCGACATCCACAGACTACGTATCACTCACCAACACCTCAACATACAACTCATGGTTCATCTACGACGAATCATCACCAGTCTTCGAAAGCTATTACGATAATCAGACATACTTCAACTCATCCTCAAAAGTCCTGCTATCTGTAAACATCTCAGACAATTTCTTGAATGACAGCCAGACCAATATCATAATCATTGACATAAACACCCAATTCCTCATAAACAACCCGTCAGACGAGTATTGTGCAAACATCGGCTCCGGTCTATGGAACTGCAACGCAACGTGGGACGGAACAGGAGCAACCGAAGGTAATTTTAGTTTCAACACCACATCAATTGACTATGCAGATAACTCAAACACATCAACATCCACAACATGGTTTGTATTCGATATAATACCGCCGACATTTGGAAATCTGCAGGACAACCAGACATACTTCAATGACTCTGGCGCTGTCCTGGCCTCAGTTGACATAACAGACAAATATCTTGACGATACATCTGTGAATATTACAATAATTAACATATCAGACTCATCACTCATTCACGACCCAACTGATGAAAATTGCGAAAAAAAGACTGCAAATACATGGAACTGCAACGTCTCATGGACAGGAACCGGAGGAAGTTCCGGGAACTACACATTCAAAATAACAGCAAACGATTTCGCATATAACCCAAATACAACCATATCCGACACATGGTTCGTATATGACGAAATTGAACCTGTATTCAGCGATTGGACCACAAACGACACAAACAACTATCTCAACTCAAGTGCGACACTAAAACTGGAGTTAAACGTGAATGACGATTACCTAAACTCAAGTTCTGTAAACATAATAATAGTTAATGCAACAAATCTTGAATTTGTATTCGACCCACAGGACGAAAACTGCATAAACATTGCGCAAAGTACGTGGGCATGCAACGCAACATGGTCTGGTTCAGGTGCACAAACTTATGGAAACTACAGTTTCAAAATATCAGCAAAAGACATGGCAGAAAACACAAATGTCTCAGCATCCCCAATGTGGTTCATATACGATGACATAGCACCCTCATACACAGGATGGCAGGACAACCAGACATACTTCAATGATTCCTCATCAGTAATGATTTCCGTAAATATTGTGGACCCCTACTTAAATTCAAGCACAGTAGACCTGAAAATCATATCAGCAGAGTCACTATCCCTCGCCTATGACACCACAGACGAAATATGCACTTACAAAGGAGCAGGAACCTGGGAATGCAATGCGACATGGGACGGAACAGGCGCAACATCCGCCAACTTCACATTCAACGCAACATCACTTGACTACGCAGACAACTCAAACACATCAACATCAACCACATGGTTCGTATACGACGAAATAGCGCCTGTATTCACAGGACAATCAATAAACGACACAGACAACTACATCAACTCAGGCACAACACTCCTGGTCTCAGTAAACATCACAGACGACTTCCTGAACCCAAACTCAATCAACATAACAATCATCAACAGGACAGACGAATCATTCATATACAACCCGACTGATGAAACATGCGCACAAGTCACCTCAAACCTCTGGTCATGCAATGCAACATGGAACAGCGCAGGCGCAGAAGACTACGGCAACTATACATTCAAAACCGAAATCTCAGACCATTCACTAAACAAAAACACAACTATATACCCTGGATGGTTCGCCTACGATAGCACAGCACCTCTCTTCAGCGACTGGCACAAAAACATATCAAACAACTACTTCAACTCAAGCGCATCATTCCTGTTATCACTAAACATCACCGACCCATACCTCAATACCACAAAAGTAAACATAACAATAGTAAACTCCACAGACCTCTCCTTGATATACGATCCTCCAGATGAATCATGCACTCAATCCAACGGAAAATGGTCCTGCTCAGTAATATGGTCAAAAGAATCAGCAGTATACAACGGAAACTACACATTCAACACAACCGCATGCGACTACGCAGACAACTACAACATATCAACAGCACCGCTATGGTTCCTGTACGACAACATACCCCCTGTATTCACCAGCTGGTACGACAACCAGTCATACTTCAAATCAGGAGAGTCTGTGCTGATGAGCACTAACATAACCGACGATCATCTTGACACAGCAACAATAAACATCACCGTAGTGGAAACCGGCACATACACACTCATATACGACCCCTCTGATGAAGCATGCACCCAGCTAAGCGCAACCTTGTGGAACTGCAGCGCCACATGGAACGGAAACCAGGGCACCACAGGAAACTACACATTCATGACCAGAATATATGACAAAGCAGTAAACACAAACACAGAATACTCACCCACGTGGTTCGTATACGACATAGACGCACCCGTATTCAGCAACATGATATCAAATGCGCAGTACATGAATGCATTTGATACTATCCTGTTGAGCGCAGACATATATGACCATTACCTCAACGAAACTACCATTAACATAACAATCATCAACGTGACAGACAAAACATTTGTACATGACCCCTCAGGAGAGTCCTGCTATGACATGGGCGCAAACAACTGGCACTGCAATGTCACATGGGACGGTACCGATGCAATACACAACGGTAATTACACATTCAATGCGACAATCTACGACAAATCCGGAAACACGAACTCGTCATCATCAACTGCGTGGTTCGTCTACGACGATCAGTCACCAGTATTCATAGACTGGTACGACAACCAGACCTACTTCAATGCAAGCGGCAATGTTCTTGTAAGAGTAAACATAACAGACGATAACTTTGACTCACTGGCAACCAATTTCACTATCGTCAATGCAGAAGACAACTCATTTGTAAACGACCCGACAGGCGAAGGTTGCACAAACATAGCTGTAGACTTATGGTCATGCACTGCTAAATGGGACGGAACAGGCGCAAGCTCAGGGAACTATACATTCAATGCGACAGCACGCGACAAAGCATACAACTCCAAACTATCAACCTCAGACACATGGTTTGTCTATGATGAGATAGCACCAGATTACATTAGCTGGAACGACAACCAGACCTATTTCAGTACAGGAAGGGTACTACTGGAAGTCAATATTTCTGATGACTATCTTGACTCAGCAAGCGTTGACATAACTATTGTCTCTGCATCCACCCATGAACTTATCAGCAATCTGGCAGATGAACAGTGCTCAAGCATCGGCCCATCCTTATGGCACTGCAATGCAACATGGGACGGAACAGGCGCAACATCCGGGAACTTCACATTCAATGTCTCTTCTCACGATATGTCCTATAATTACCAGCAATCAACCTCAACCACATGGTTTGTCTACGATACAATTGCCCCCGCATTCAAAGATTGGACAATAAACGACACAAATAATTATATCAACTCAAGCATTAACTTAAAACTCACAGTAAACATCACCGACGAATTTCTGAACACAAATACAGTAAATATAACCATTATAGATACTGCAGACTCTTCCTTGGTTTCCGATCCGGCAGATGAATCTTGCACTCCCTCGGGCCCCGACACATGGGCATGCAGCGCCACATGGAACACATCAAGCGCAGCACCCTATGGCAACTACACATTTAACGCAACAGCCTACGACAAAACATCCAACAAAAACTCATCATCATCCCCAACGTGGTTCATATTCGACAACATAGCACCCACCTACGCAGACTGGGAAGACAACCAGACTTATTTCAACAGCACAGGCACACTATCAATGACAGTAAATATATCAGACCCCTACCTGAACTCAACCACAGTAGACCTGAAAGTTGTGTATGTACAGTCACTGTCCCTTGCCTGTGATGTTGAAGATGAAACATGCACCTACAAGGGATCAAACACATGGGAATGTAACGCGACATGGGACGGAACAGG
>JAIWAJ010000104.1:0-5405 GCA_048634435.1 Methanosarcinales archaeon | reverse complement strand
ATGGCACTTGACATCGCCCACCTCTACCGCGCATCACAAAACCTCTACAACGACCTTGAGATACTCATAAATACATACAAAACCAGGATAAAACTCATACACCTGAACGACTCAACAAAACAAAAAGACGGCCTCGCGATAGGCGACGGCGACATAGACTTCCCAACGATAATGCACATCCTCAAAAAAACCGCCTACAACGAGCCAATAATAATCGAAACCCCCCCGTCATCGCAGGCAGAATCAAGGCAAAAAATCGAAAAACTCATAGGCAGAGATGACCAATGACAGAAAACAAAACCAGGATAAAAGCAATAATCTTTGATGCAGACAACACCCTCTACACCATAAAAACAGATGGCGCATACAAAGAACTCTACAAATACCTGAGCAAACAAACAGACGACACAATCATAAACATAAGAAACAGGCACAAAGAAATAAGAGACAGCATAAAAAAAGAAATGGACCCGAAAAAGCGCACCTACTCATATCCCATAATCACACTCTTAAAGGAATATGATAAGGGCACAAAAGAAATCATCAAGCAGGCCCTTAAAATATTCTGGGACAAGATATTAGAAGACATCGAAGAGACCCCGACATCAATAATAACCATAATCGAACTCGAAGACAAGTACACACTCGCAATAGCAAGCGACGAATTCCGGGACATCCTCCAAAAAAAGCTGAAGCGCATCTTTGGCCCATGGACCGACTCCTTCTCATGCATAGTAACCCCCGAAGACACAAACACAATGAAACCATCGCCTCTATACACAGAAATTGCCTTAAAAAAACTAAAAATAAAGCCAGAACAAGCCATAATGGTCGGGGACTCATACACAAGAGACCTGAAATACGCAAAATCGCAGGGAATAACAACCGTATTACTCTGCGACACCCCGGATGGCGACCCTGACTACCGCATAAAAAAAATGATTGAACTAAAAAAAATCATACAAAAATGTGAGGATTAGAGTTTTTCTGGACAATCCTTTTATAAAGATTCATAATCTCAATATACCATTAATAACCCGAAATGCATCTAAATGCATATCGACAGCAAAATTAATAATTGTGCAAAGGATTGCGATTTTATCCAATCCGGTATTGTAGTCAGCCGGCCAACTTTCGAGGGTTATGATTTAACCGAAATGATACTCGGTTGACTATTTTGAGCATCGGCTCAAAAGCTTCGAACGCCAGTGAGATGATTTGGGAATCCGCATACAATTGAAATATTAGCGGATTCACTATATTTAGGAGAGGGTTTTAATGTCAGGTATATTTGATGAAATAAGGTTTCCATGTGCTTCATCCGGGGTGCAGATATACAAAATGCTAATCAGCGGGAAATGGGTAGAATCCTCAAACAGGACAACCCTGGAGATTCTTAATCCCTATGATAACTCCATTGTAGGTAAAGTTCCAAAAGCAACCAGGGAAGACGCTCATGCAGCGGTCCATGCAGCGTATAATGCAAAAAGCAGGATTGCGAAAATGACTGCATTTAACAGGGCAAAAATATTAGACAGGATTGCAGATCTTGTCGAAGAAAACAAGGACATTTTTAGAGATACAATTGTCCTTGAAGCAGGAAAACCCAGCAAAGTTGCTGAGGGAGAAGTGGCAGCAACAATCGAAAGATTCAGGTTTGCAGCAGACGAAGTAAAACAGGTATACGGCGAAGCGATACTTGGCGATGAAGTCCCGTGGAACCCCGAAAAAATAGGGATCGTCCTCCGAAAACCCCTCGGGGTAGTCCTTGCAATATGCCCTTTCAATTATCCCCTATACATTGGCACATCAAAAATTGCGCCGGCAATTGCTGCAGGAAATTCCGTTGTCATAAAGCCTGCAAGCGATGATCCTATATGCCTTCTTATGCTTGCAAAAGTGATGCAGGATGCCGGGCTTCCGTCCGGTGTGATTAACATTGTTACTGGAAGCTCATCAGAAATCGGGGATGTCCTTGTAGGTCGCAAAGAAATAGACATGGTATCTTTTACAGGCTCATCCTCAGTAGGCCACCATGCAACAAAAGTTGCAGGCATGAAGCATATTCAGATGGAACTTGGCGGAAAAAGTCCTGCACTGGTTCTAAAAGATGCTGATTTGGAGCTGGCAGCAAAACAATGCGTTTCAGGAGCCCTAAAATACTCAGGTCAAAGATGCGACGCAATAAGCAGGATTCTGGTGGTCGATAAGGTAGCTAATGCCTTTGTAGATAAAGTCATTTCAGAAGTTAAAAAATGGAAAGTTGGAGACCCGCGAAATCCCCAGACATCCATCGGCCCGCTTATAAATAAGCAGGCAGTCGACAAAGTAGACGAACTAGTCAAAGATGCAAAACTCAAAGGAGCAAAAGTTCTGCAGGGTGGAAACAGGGGAAATGGATTATTTTACGAGCCAACCATTCTTGATAACGTGACAACAGATATGAGAATTGCATGGGAAGAAATATTTGGGCCAGTAGTCACAATAATGCACATAAAAGATTATGAGGCTGCCATCAGGATTGCAAACGATTCAGAATATGGTCTCGATTCTTCTGTCTTTACAAATGACATAAACAAAGCAATAGATGCCGGCTTAAGAATCGAGAGTGGAACAGTCCAGATAAATGCCGCGCCAGCACATGGAATCGGTAACTTCCCATTCGGGGGCGATAAAGAGTCAGGAATGGGCAGGGAAGGAATAAAGCGCAGCATTGATGAAATGACGACATTGCATACGATAGTGTTCAATCCCAAATCCCCGGAATAATCACTGATTTAAAAAGAGGATGATTTAATGGCAATATTACAGCTTGCACTGGATTTTACAGACATAAAAACCGCAGTATCTGTAGCAAAAAAAGCAGGGAATTATGTTGACTGGATTGAAGCAGGAACCCCCCTGATAAAATCCGAAGGAGTTTCTGCAATTCGTGAACTGAAGAAGAGATTTCCTGAAAAAAAGATAGTTGCAGACATGAAGATAATGGATGCCGGCGCTCTTGAGACACAACTTGCAGCAATTGCCGGCGCTGATGTAGTCACTGTCTTGGGCGCGTCAGATTTAAGCACAATCCGCGAAGCCATAGCTGCCGGGAAAAAACACAGGATCAAAGTAATGGTAGACGCAATGAACATAAGCGCAGCAAGGACAAAAGAAATAGAGAAACTATGCCCGGACTATATCTGCCCGCATGTAGGCCTTGACCAGCAGAAAAAAGGATTAAAACTGGTTGACGTCATTGCAAAAACAAAAATTCATGTTCCTCTCGCAGTCGGCGGAGGCATAACTTCCAAAACCGCAGAACTATTCGCAAATGCAGGCGTATCAGTAATCATCGTAGGCGCTGCAATCACACAGGCAAAAGACATCAGAAAAGAAGCACAAAAGATAAAATCCGTGATAGAGAAAGCATGCGCATCCCAGCAGATTTAAACACTGAAGATCATTGAATTGCATAATACTGTGTGTGGATTCCACTTTCTTTACCTTTATAAAGAATTTCCCTCATTTACATTATAATACCAAAAAAATCATACAAAAATGTGAGGATTAATGCAAAAAAACATAAGGCAGATAATGCTGGATGCGCTGGCAGCATCCCATAACGCAGCAGCCTCACAGGATATTGGCACAATATACCAAAAACAGGGCTATTCAGGCGACATCTCCACGCAGGCTGATCTGGACATCGAAAAAGCAACAATAGACTCCCTGGAAGCATCCGGTATAAGCGCACAAATAATCTCAGAAGAAAAAGGCCGCATAACAATAAACACAACAACGACTCCCAAACACCTGATAACCATAGACCCCCTAGACGGCTCAAACAACTTCGCCCACGCCCGCACCCTCATGCCCTACGCAACAACAATAGCGATATTCAACACAACAAAATCCCCCCTCTTCAAAAACATAATATGCGCAGCCACAATCGAGCACACGACAAACAGCATCTGGCTCGCAGAACAAGGAAAAGGCGCAACTCTCGACAGCGCCCCATGCACCCCGTCAAAACAGACAACAATAGACCAGAAAGGAAAATACATAGTAGACTTCTTCTACGAGACAAACTGGACAATCTTCAAAAAGCTAATCCAAAACAGGCAAAAAATCAACATAAACAACTACGGCTCAGCCGCCTTCCATTATGCCCTGCTCTCAAGCGGCCACATAGACGCCGTGATGAACAGAAGCCAGAAAGCCCACGAACTAGGCGCCGCCTACCTGTTAGCAGAAGAATCAGGCGCAATCATAACCGACTTAGACGGCAAACCCCTCGACAACACAGCATACGACTTCAACAAAAAATACCCTGTAGTAGGCGCATCCACAAAACAGCTCCACAAAGAAATACTAACCACAATAAAAGAATAAAGACCCGTTCTGACGTACACTAATTGGGTTGTAAAATATTTCAAATCTTTACTGGATTAGAAAATGCCATTTGGAAATACCTAATACCATTTTCCTGAGAATAAGGTGTATCTGCAACATCCTTTGGATCTTTCTTTAAAGTATCGATGGAGCATATGTTATCAGGAAATAAGTTCCCCCCCTCTTTCCAGTCTGTTCTATAGTCCCATTCAGCCCCCAGTTTAATAAAAACAGCATTACGTATTTGAGCATTCTTCCATAGCTGATCAGAGGTAGGATCAATAACCACCGTACCTACTGTGTCCTCGCTTGTACATTCATCTGAAAAAACAAATGGAAGGATTGTATATCCATGATCATATTTTTTTGAAGACGCACATGCTGCATTGGGATATCCAAATTCCATTAATGATAGCATAACATTAAGTGAAGATATTCCACAGCAGTGTCGTGGAAATAATCCTCCTATGTTATATCTTTTTCCCAGAATATAATGATGATATGCGATTTGATAACTTACAATCATATGTTCTGTTAATTTCTCAACAGAGTCAATCTGCATTGAGCAAGGTCCGTTAATCTCTTTATATCTACTTACAATTCTAAATATTTCTTCTTCGTTAAATAGGTTCTCATCTTCTACAAAATGAGGTACATATTTTCTGGACTCTTCATCACCTTCAATATCACCAGACGTACAACTTAATTCTGAAAGTGCAATGCCTCCATTATGCTCTCTCATCTGATTTTCCAGATAACAAGTATCTAAACATAAATCCTTCAAATTCGGTGGAATTTCGCCTAAATCAAGTTCGTAAAAAATGCCGTCTACAGCCATGCGCTTAGTGGATGCATCAACTTTAAAAATGTTTTGTGATGTTATTACTTAAAAATAGTATTTTAATGACCTTCTCAGGACTCCATAATTCCATCTATTATTTTACACATCCCTCAACTGATACTCAAAGAAACTGTCTTTACCTTTATAAAGAATTTCCATCAATTTACACACAGCACCAAAAAAAACC
>JAIWAJ010000103.1:0-5408 GCA_048634435.1 Methanosarcinales archaeon | reverse complement strand
ACGGCTTAGGCAGTGGTGATGATGAAGTTCCGCCAGGTGATGGTGATGGTTTGGGAGACGGTTCAGGCATCCCGGACGGGGATGATGCGCCTGCCGGAGATGACGGTTCAGGCAGCGGTGATGATGAACCCCCAGCAGATGACGGTTCAGGCATCCCGGATGAGGATGGCGCAGCTGCCGGAGATGATGATGCAGTCAGTGGTGATGATGAAAGTGACGGTAACCTTATGAGTACTGCTTCTGCGCCAAAGGCAGGGCCTTCAACAGAAGAGTGCTCCCCGGAATATGCATGTGCAGGTGAGCCGCCAAAGTTATGCTATAGGGGCAGGTGGATAGATGTCCTTGATTACGAGGTCAATTGCGTTGACGGGATAGACAATGATTGCGACGGCAGTGTCGATAGTGAGGATACTGACTGCTACCAGGCAGAAAAGCCTGTAAAAATCAGTGGCCCGGCACCTGTGTGCGGGAACGGGATATGCGAAGCAACTGAGACGCAGAGTTCCTGCCCTGAAGACTGCAGTAAAGGGAAAACCATCATTATAAGGAGTGATGATATCGGGCCATGGTGGTCAGTTGATAATGTTATATATCTTACTGATTTTCTTAATGGTATGGATATCCCGCAGACTCTTGGGATAATACCTGTTACAGGAGATGGTACTATACAGCTTGAGGAAGATGTGAAACTGGTTAGTTATTTGAGAAGTGTGAGTGCTGATCCGAAAGTGGAGATTGGAATAAGCGGACTGACTCATGGTTATAATGAGTTTCTTGGCTTGAGCCAGGCTGAGGCAGAAGAGAAAATAGGAGAGGCAAAACAGATGATTGCAGACAGCGTATATGCGGAGCCGGTTACTTTTATGCCGCCGTATTATGCTTATGATGAGAGCACTCTTTATGCTGCCAAGAACCAAGATATGGAGTATTTTTCAGCCGGGTGGAATGCTATTGATATGGGACATGGGTTTTCGGAGTATCCTCCCGGGCTTTGGAATGTACCTGCTACAACTGATTTTTATGACTGGGGTACAGGCTCTTTTTATAGTGCAGGAGATATAGAGGAATCGTGTGAGGATGCTATGGATACGTTTGGTACCTGTGTCATTGTATTATATCATCATACGTTTGTGGACCAGGACAATAATATTGACCCGCAGAAGGTTGCATTGCTTGAAGAAGTAATGGAGTGGGTAAAGTTAAAAGAGCAGCAGGGTGTGGAGCTTAAGACGATTGGGAAGCATAGGACCGTTAAGCCGCCTGAGCCAAGTGATAAGTTTATTGTATTCAGGAGTGATGATTTTGCTGCGTTCTGGTCTGTTTCAAGTGCTATCAGTATCACGGAAACACTAAGAAACCGGGGAGTGCCGCAAGTGTTGTCTATTGTCCCGACAAATGTCGGGTATCGGCTGGATGATGATCCGGTTATTGCTGACTACCTGAAAGTTATTAAAGATGATCCCTCAATTGAGATTGCACTTCATGGATATGATCACAGTGAGCATGAATTCAGGGATATTTCATATGCTAACGCAATGTTTAAGGTTCAGACAGGCCTTGACATACTACAGGACGTTCCCGGAGTAACACCTGTTACATTTGTGCCTCCGTACCATGATTACAATGAGAATACTTTGCTTGCATTGAAGATGAACAATATTAATATTATCTCATCAGGATATGATGATTTTGTGCGTGGCAGAGCATTCAAGGTTGATGAGCACGGCATATTGCATCTTCCTGCGGCAGCTGAGTTCTATAACTGGGGAGAGAACCGTCATAATAGTGCGCAGGAAATTGAGAATTCATGCGAGTATGCACTGGAGAACTATAATGTCTGTATAATTATGCTGCACCATCACATGTTTGTGGATAGCGAGGGAAACCTGGACCCTGCGAAAGTGAAGGTGCTTACAGACGTGATTGAGTGGGCGAAGAACAAGGAGCAGGAAGGTGCAGCTGATATTGTGCGCCTGAAAGATATTGATGTTGATGATCTATGATGGGACGTATAAACATTGACAGTATTGGATGGCTGCTTTTTTTGGCTCTTAGCGGTTTCTTTTTGCTTGCGGGCAATGGCGGCGGCCTGTCGAATATTGATATGAACATTATCAGTGAGTATAGTGAGATTTTGCTGCCTGATACAAGGGAGCGCGTTATCGTGTTCAGGCATGATGATATCGGGCCGGAATGGTCGGATGACAGCGCCATCTATATTACGGAAATATTCAGGAAGAGGAATGTCCCGCATGTAATTTCTGTAGTCCCTGTGAATATAGACGGGATGAAATTATATGAGGATCCGGTTATAGCTGATTACCTCAGAAGCATTAAGGATGATGAGTCTATTGAGTTTGCGCTTCACGGGTATGACCATAGTTTCCATGAGTTTGAGGATATAGAATTAGACGGGTCTTTGGACAGTGCCATGTATAAGATCACTGACGGTTCAAGGATACTGGAAGATGTTGTCGGCGCTGCGCCAGTCTCATTTGTTCCCCCGTACGGTGTCTACAATGACAATACACTGGCTGCGATGAAGAGCGGGGGGTCAATGAATATCATGTCTTCATGCCCTTATGATATTAATAAAGGGCGCGCTTTCGGGAAAGTGGACGGCATCATGTACCTTCCTGCGACAGTGTTTCTTTACGACTGGGAGGGGGACCATCCCAATAGTGCAGATGAAATTATAGGTTCCTGTGAATATACTCTTGGCGAGTTCGGAGCTTGTGTGATAACACTGCATCATCATAAGTTTCTGGATCCCGAACGGAATATGGATCCTGAAAAGGTCCAGGTGCTTATTGATGTGATTGAATGGGCAAAATCAAAGGAGGAGGATGGTGCGGCAAGGATTGTCCGGCTGAAGGACATTTTTGATGAGGATTTGTTATGAACCTGTATTTTGTGCTGGGGTTTTTTCTGGTGGCTGCTCTGTCACTTTTTTTCTTTGCGCACGAGGAGCGTTTGGATGGCCTGCATGATGATGTTGTGCCGGATGATGGTGATGGTTTGGGAGACGGTTCAGACAGCCCGGATGGGGATGGCGCAGCTGCCGGAGATGATGCTTCCGGGAGCGGTGATGATGAAGTTCCGCCAGATGATAGTGATGTTTCTCTCTATGATGCTGGTAAGAAAAATACTTCTCGCGCGGGTGACGGCCATGTTTATCTTGTGCAGGTTGGTGCGAAGACAGTGATAGAGAGGGGTGCTGATGCTGTGGTTTCGGACCTTAAGCGCGGCGGCGCTAATACTGTCGCGCTGCAGGTTTTTTCTGATGAGGACTATACCGGCGTCTACTGGGATTCGAAGATTGCGCCTGTGAGGCAGGATATCCTGGATGAGTTTATTCTTGAGGCTCATGAAAACGGGTTATCTGTGTTTGCGTGGATGACTACGCTTGATATGGTGTGGATATATGAGGCGCATCCTGAGATGAGGGTGAAAGCGTATATGCGCGGGAAGATTACAGAGGATACTGGCTGGTACCAGAGAGTCAGTCCATGTTCTCCTGTGCATCGCGAGTATGCTCGGAGTGTGTTTCGCGAGATTGCTGAAAATTATGATGTTGACGGGATATTATTGCAGGATGACCTTTACTGGGGCAGCCATGAGGTTTTTGATGAGCTTACCAAGGATGAGTATTTCAGGGATACAGGGCGCGTCCTCACGTCCGGGGAGATTGGCACCTCTAAATTTCATGCCTGGAAGTCCGGTAAACTGACATCGCTTGTGAAGTCTATCAATGATGAGATCAAGTCAGTTGATCCTCAGGTAAAGCTTGCTGTTAATGTCTATTATGACTGCGCGCTCGATGAGCCGTGGTGCCTGTCGAGTTTCGGGCAGGATTACGGGGCGCTTTTAGATAATTCTGATTATATGGCAATCATGGCTTATCATGTGCTTTCCGGTGAATCACCGTCGTGGGTGGGTGATGTTGCAAGAGGTGCGCTTTTGAAGGAGGCCGGCGGGAGCGAGGTAATCATCAAGGTCCAGGCTGTGGACTGGGAGAGGGGTAGGAATGTTGATTCATCTGATGTTAAGGATGCTCTTTTGGCTGCAAAGCGGGCAGGTGCCCGCAATCTGGGTTTTTATCTTTCAGGGCGGTCGATGAGAGAAATGGATTTGAGTTTCGAGAGATTATCCTGAAATTGCTGGTGTGCGCAATACATTTATATATGTGATGTCTCATATTAATTCTGGAAATTTATTAAACATGAGTTGATGGTTGTTTTGATGGACAATTATGATGTGATTATTATCGGTGCAGGGCCTGCGGGTCTTTTTTGTTCTCTAGAGCTGGCTGTAAAGTCCAGGTTGAAGGTTCTTGTGATTGATAAGGGGCATGATGCTCTAGACCGGAAGTGCCCGCTTAATTCTGTGGGCCACTGCCTCAAGTGCAGGCCGTGCAATATTATGTCCGGCCTGGGAGGGGCTGGCGGGCTTTCTGACGGGAAGCTGAATCTTGATTATAAGGTTGGGGGGGATCTGACTGAATATGTATCTCATGAGACTGCAATGGAAATTATCAATTATATTGACTCTGTTTTTGTCAGGAACGGCGCATCCAATCATCTAAGTGGCATCAAGGGAACCGGTGAGCTTCTTGCGAAATGTTCACGGGTGGGCATCAGGTATATTCCTGTAAAGCAGAGGCATGTGGGCTCTGACAAGCTGCCTGCATTGATTACGAAGATTAAAAAGCGGATTGAGTCAAAAGGCAATGTTAAGTTCCTCCTGAATACTGAGGTTAAAAAAATTGAGAATGGCAGGGATTTCAGTGTTAGTGTCAGGAACAGCAAGGGGACAGCTACCTATACTTCCAGGTACCTGATGGTCGGTGCCGGGCGAAGCGGGGCTGAGTGGCTTGAAGCGCAGGCAGGAAAGCTTCATATCAAGTCGAGTTATGCGCCTATTGATGTCGGTGTCAGGGTGGAGGTTGCAAATAATGTAATGGAGCCTGTAACCAAGATTAACTGGGACCCGAAGTTCCATGTGTATTCTGATAAGTATGATGACAAGGTGAGGACTTTCTGCACCTGCCCGTCAGGGTTTGTTACGAGGGAGGATTACGGCACCTACATTGGTGTCAATGGCCATTCTATGATGAGCAGGAAGTCTGAAAATACTAATTTTGCGTTCCTGACTACTGTAAAGCTGACTGAGCCTGTTGAGAATACTACTGATTATGGCATTTCGATTGCGAAGCTTGCGACTACGATCGGCGGAGGGATGCCGATACTCCAGAGACTGCGCGACCTTAGGCGCGGGAAGAGGTCCACGTGGGAGAGGCTGAACAAGAGTTATGTCAGTCCTACGCTTCATGCTGTTACACCGGGAGATATATCGATGGCTTTGCCGCACAGGATTGTGATGAATATTATCCAGGGCCTTGAAAAACT
>JAIWAJ010000102.1:0-5427 GCA_048634435.1 Methanosarcinales archaeon | reverse complement strand
TGCTCTTCCGATCTACCAGTCGCGGATGTTGTTCATCCAGCTGAGGTACACGTTCTTCCAGCGAGGCGGATACATCTCGATGGCGCCGCACAGGAATTTCTGATTCCCGAAGCAGCGGCTACGGGACCCTTTGCGGGAGGGGGCAGATGTTGTCGGCGCATCAGCGCACAAGACGTTCCCGGGGCCGCAGGGAGGGATGATTTTCGGGAATAATGATGAGCATTACAGGAAGATTAAGCCAAAGATTTTTCCCGGGCTTGTGTCCAATCATCATCTTCACAGGCTTCCTGCGCTTGCGGTTACCATGGCTGAGATGATTGAGTTTGGTGAGGATTATGCAAGGCAGGTAGTGAAGAATGCGCAGGCGCTTGCGGGGGCGCTTTGTGAATACGGGATTGATGTGCTTGCTGAAAACAAAGGATTTACGAAGTCGCACCAGGTGATTGCCGATGTCAGGAAGTGCGGAGGCGGGGCATGGTGCGCTGAGAGTCTTGAGGATGCGAATGTGATTCTCAATAAGAATCTTCTGCCGTGGGATGATGTGGGAAATTCTTCCAATCCTTCCGGAATCAGGATTGGGACTGCGGAGATGACTCATTTTGGGATGAAGGAATCTGAGATGAAGCATATTGCTGAGCTTATCAAGCGCGTGTGGGTTGATAAAGAGGAGCCGGGGCGCGTGAAGGAAGATGTTTTAGAGTTCCGGTCCGGGTTTTTGGATGTTAAGTATTGTTTTCGATAAGTTTTTATTTGTCTGTCTTTAATTAGTGTTTATGATGCCTAATGAGAATATGAGTGTCAATGTTCCGAAACACAAAGGAAATATCAAGCTTGATAAGGGCTTTTTTGTGATTGATGTGGACCATGACAAGAAAGATATCCAGGTCCAGTATTATGAGGCCATAAGGATAAAGAATGACGGGAAAGTGAAGAGCGGCAAGCTTCGGATGGTTTTCAGGGGCAAGAGAGGGATTGACCTGTACAGGGGGATACTTCTTCATGATTTTGTGGTGCAGCTTGACCATGCTGCGTATCTTGGGTACGAGATTGCGCGCGCAGAGCATTGCCTGAAAAAGGGGATTAAGTTTGTGCAGGATGAAAAGTAACTGTTTTTGGAAAATAATATGCTATACGGACATAAAGAGGTGCCTGCTGTGAGAGAAACAGAACATATTATAACAAAACTCAGGAAAGATAAGCCAATTCTTAGAAATAAGTATGGAGTTAAAACAATTGGTCTTTTCGGATCCTATGTAAGAGAAGAACAAAAGAAAGGAAGTGATCTGGATATTCTGATCGAACTCAAAAAGCCAATAAGCCTTCTTGAGTTTTTGGCAATAGAGCGCCACCTAAGTGAACTCACTGACAAAAAGGTTGATCTTGTTATGAAAAGCGCACTAAAACCAAGAATAGGGAAACATATCACAAAAGAGGTTGTATATGTATGAAACGGGAATATGGAGATTACATTCAGGACATCTTGAATTCTGTTGACGCTATTGAAGAATTTGTAAAAGATATTGACTTTGAGACTTTTGAAAATGACAAAAAAACTGTTTTTGCAGTAACAAGAGCAATTGAGATTATCGGTGAAGCCGCAAAAAACATACCGGATTTGTTAAGAAAGAAGTACCCGCAGGTTCCATGGAAGGATATGGCTGGTATGAGAGATAAACTTATTCATGAATATTTCGGTATTGATGTGGATGTTTTATGGAAAACCGTTACACAGGACATACCGCAACTAAAAGCACTAATCCAAAAAGTCATAGATGATATTGATAACAAAAACATGTAACTTATCACAAAATCATTTCTTTTTTGTCCAGAAAACACATCTTTTCACACATCCAAAGCCATTCACTTCTATCGCAGCCCAAACATTATTTAAAACTATATTCTCAATAGAATCTACATCCATAATCCATTACCAGCGGTGGACTCTATGCCAATAAGACAACCAATAATATCAGTACTTGCCCATGTCGACCATGGCAAAACCACGATGCTTGACACTGTCAGGCACTCAAGAGTGACCATGGGCGAGGCGGGTGGCATAACGCAGCACATAGGAGCCTCCGAGGTTCCAAAAGATATCCTCGTAAAATCCTGCGGCACCCTTCTCTCAAAATTCGGCATTGAAGTAAAGATTCCCGGCCTCCTTTTTGTTGACACACCAGGCCACGCAGCATTCTCACTCCTCCGGAAACGCGGCGGCATGCTTGCAGACATCTCAATACTCATAATCGACATAAACGAGGGCATCAAGCCGCAGACAAAAGAATCCATTGATATTCTAAAGCAATACAAGACCCCCTTTGTTATTGCCGCAAACAAGATAGACAATATCCCCGGCTGGATAACCCAAAAGAGCACCTGCTTTGCAGAGTCATATTCAAAACAAAGGAATGATGTGCAGGAAGACCTGGACATGAAACTCTACAAGCTTATTGGCGAACTTCATAACCTTGGCATCACTTCTGACAGGTTTGACCGCCTGGCAGACTTCACCAAAACTGTAGCCATAATACCTATTTCTGCAAAAAGCGGGGAAGGGATAGGAGAACTCCTTACAATCCTTACAGGGCTTACGCAGAAATATCTTGAAAAAAAGCTTGAAATTGACCCAAGCGGCCATGGGAAAGGCACAATTCTTGAAGTAAAGGAAGTCAAGGGCCTTGGCATGACAGTTGACGTCATACTCTATGACGGGATAATGAAAAAAGGTGACCTGCTTGTGATCGGCCACCCGGACGGCGCTATATGCACAAAAATCAAGGCATTATTCAAGACAAACCCGCTGAAAGAGATACGAGTCGAGAAGCAGTTTAAGCAGATGAATGAAGTGGTTGCAGCAAGCGGATTAAAGATTTCTGCACCGGCACTTGAGAACGCAATCGCAGGAGTGCCTGTGATGAGCGCAAGAAGCGAAACAGAATCAGAAGAATTGATGCGCGAGGTCCAGAAGGAAATAGAAGAAGTTGAGATAAAGACCGACAATGTAGGTGTCATCATAAAAGCAGATGCCTTGGGCAGTCTTGAGGCGATTGTAAAGCTATTCCGGGAAAAAGGCATCCCGATAAAAAGAGCAGAGATTGGTCTTGTAAACAAAAAAGATATTGCCACAATGGAAGAAGTTGATGAGAAATACCGGATCATATTTGCATTCAACACAAAAATACTCGAGGATGCAGCCGGCCTTGCAGCACAGTCAAAAGTTCCGGTATTCAAAAGCGATGTAATATACAGGCTTATCGAGGAATACGAGGAATATGTTGAAAAGGTTGAAGAGGAAAAAAAGAAAAGCGTGCTGGAATCAGTCTCCATGCCTGCAAAAGCAAGGTTCATGGAAGGGTTTGTGTTCAGGCAGTCCAAGCCTGCAATTGTCGGAATGGAGATATTGTCCGGCTCCATAAAGCAGGGCATCCGCCTGATCAATGCTGAGGGAAAAATAGTCGGGACCATTCATGCAATCCAGGAAAAGGGAAAGAATGTATCAACAGCAGAAATCGGTAAGCAGGCAGCAGTAAGCATTGACGGTGCTGTTGTCGCAAGAAACATAAAGGAAGGCGACATATTGTACTCATTTCTCACAAAGGATGATTATAAGCTTCTCATGGAAAACCAGGGCTTGCTCAAGGACTCTGACAAGAACACACTTGAAGAGATAAGGGAAATAATGGTAAAAAAAGACAAGTACTGGGATGTTTCATGAGCAAAGTTTCAATAATTGGTGCAGGAAGGCTGGGCTCAACAATCGCATATACTATAGCACAAAGAGGCATAGCAGATGATGTGCAACGCAAACTAAAGACACTTGTTTCAGGATCTGGCAGTTTCTACTAATTTTTTCTTATAGTATTTTGCAGCAAATGCGTACATGAGAATTGTTCCAATTGTCATGCCAAATGTTGCCGGAAAAATGCTTATTGGGATGAAAAGAACTGTTGCTGTAAATGATAATACGGGCGACATTTTAAATGTAAATGGAAGCATGAGAATTATTGAGGGTATCATGAAAAGGAGAAAGGAAGCGAGGATACCCATGGATGTAACTACAGGTTTTTTAATGTAGATTATTATGCTTTTTTTGAGGGAATAAAGAAAGCCTTTGTTCTCTATATACTGTATGAATGGTGCATAAAAGAGAATGAAAGCTATAAAAGCAGTTATTATTACCACAGCAGACATATTTTGGTACAACAGACGAAGATAATCCATATCTATTGATGTTATTGAATGTGAAGGAAGATTATAGTACGCTGGTGTTACATATGCCAATACTGCCAGAGGTATCAGGATGAGATATATCAGACCAAACATGCTGATAAATTTCAGGCATTTCCATGTTTCAAATTTACGTGTTTCTGCTTTGCGGATAATATCAAAAAGTATGAACACATTAATTATGACTATCAGAAGAGTTATTCCATGCACCTTAAAAACACTGACAACGTAAATCTCTGTCTGAGAGAGATATTGTGCCTGACAGCAAAGCAATAATAGCATTATCATGACAATGAGGTATGTTTTTAAAATATATCTCAGATTAATTTCTATGAGAACTTCAGACAATGATTCTTTTACTGGTCTAAGCAATTTATTCATCCTGATCACCATAGTAACATTCATGCTCGCAGGCAGAATAGTTATTATCCCATAATTCCCATTTCGCTTTTAATTTTTCGCATACATCGTCACAATTAGTAGAATTACAGTTCTTCATGCATTCCCAATATTTTTCGCAATCATTATCTCTGTTCTCCCTGCATGTGATTATACATTGATACTTGCTTTGAAACACTTCTTTTGTACAGTTTATGTCATTTATGCAGCATGCAATATACTTCTTCTCTATATCATCACATTTACCTTTTGTTTCGTGTATAATGCAGGCAATGTATGCTGTCTTTATTGCAGAAATTGCCATAGTCTCTGCTGTATCGTAAACAATGTCAAGCGAAGGTGTCTTAATGCCAGTTATATATTCCTGCCTGTTTTCGAGTTTCTGGATTAACTCTGCATTTTCAAGAACAAATGCATTTGAGATTTGTGAAATTAGTGTGTAACTAAAGTTTGAAACAGGATTATTCCACTCATTGTTCTGTTCTGATGCATACAGACTGTTGCTGAACAGCAGATACTTTTCTTCGCTGTCATAGACTGGTGGTGCTTTACGATGGTTAATATTATTAGACATTAAGTCTTCACGTATTATTTCTATTACATTGTCCGTTAATATTTCCATGAACTCAAGATATTTCTGGTCGCATTCTTGGGGTTCAAGCAGGCACTCTTCTTCGAACATAGTGCTTGTATGTTTGACCCAACTGATTGTTATTGCATCTATTGCACCAAGAAGCGCACTCTCAATGCCAGCTGATATCATTGCAGAAGTTGACTGTTTTTGCGGAGTAAATATAGCGA
>JAIWAJ010000101.1:0-5365 GCA_048634435.1 Methanosarcinales archaeon | reverse complement strand
GAAGCATACGAGATCATCCGCCCCTGCACTAATGCTCTCAACCATGCCGTGAACTCCTTCCTTTCTCCTCATTTCAACTCCGCCAACAAGCATTGGCCCTACATCCCCAAGGCCGGTGCCGCATTCAACTTCAGTCACATGAGCCATCTCCCCAATAGCTTCTTTTGGCATATCCAGTGAAAAGATCTCATTCAGGCAGAGGCCGGTGCCCATGACAGAAGCTGCCGACACCCCGAATCCGGCGCCGGCAGGCAACTTTGTGGTGTGGCGGATTACTATTTTCTTGCAGGCATCCGGCACCATCTTATTCGCCATAACAAAAGACGGCCCAAACTCCTGCCTTTTGCCATTGAAATATACATCCACCCCGGAACCCGGGACAGTCTCTGCCTCAGTTATCACTCCCTCATCTATCACGATGCCTGCACCCCTGGAACCCGAGAACACCGGGCTTCTATGCATGCATACCCTAAAGATGGTAGATATATGCCCGGGACAATAAGCTTTTGCTTTCAGAGAATCACCTGATGCAATTATTCCCGCCAGCTAAAATGACCTTCTGCCTGAAATTCGCAAGTTCCCGCTCGCCATACAAGCCAAAAGACGCGATGATAACCAGGTCCCCTATGTCGCAGAGGTGTGCAGCGCTCCCGTTGACGCGAACCTCTCCTTTTTTTCCCTTAATCGCATAGGTTTCAAAACGCCCGCCATTAGTAACATTCCATACATGCACTTTTTCATAAGGCAGAATATCCGCTGCTGCAAGCAGCTCTTTCGGGATTGATATGCTGCCCTCGTAATCCATATCCCTGCCGGTTACAGTTGCCCTGTGAATCTTGGACTTGCACATGAAGCGCTTCATAAAGAAGTATTTGTTGACCTGTTTTTTAAACCTTCCGAAAATGAATGCTTTTGCTTTCTTTGTTGAATAGGAATTGTCATCGAAAAAGAAGTTCCAGCAAAATTATTCACAGTCCCGGGATCAGCGATAGAAGATTTTATATATCAATTAATTCAATTATTTTAATATGCATCGGCCCCATTACGATTTACATTTTTTGAAAAACAGAGAACTAAATGAATTATATATTAGTGTTGCAATCAAATCATTTGCTCTGTCAATGATTAGTATTTTTATTCCTATCTTCCTGCTTAAGCTAAACTATTCCCTGACCAATGTCTTAATTTTTTACGCTATATTAAATGCTACTCATGCATTATTTGTAATTCCGGCTGCAAAAATTTCATCTAAATATGGATTTAAACATTCAATCTTTTATAGCGTTCCAATCTTGATTATTTTTTACTTAGGGTTATATACCTTAGAGCAGTTTCATTGGCCAATTTATTTACTGGCAATAATATTTGGAATAAATAATGCACTCTATTGGGTTGGTTACCATGTTGATTTCTCAATATTTAGTGATAGAAAAGAGAGAGGAGAAGAAATTGGAATAGCAAAGATTGTAACTTCAGTCTTTCATGTTCTAGGACCAATTATTGGAGGATTGATTCTCACGTTTATTGGATTTCAATCATTATTTGCAACTGTGTCTATATTATTATTAGCTTCTACTATACCTTTATTTTTTTCAAAAGATGGTCATGAACCAATTCCCTTTTCATTCAAAGAAATTTTCAAAGGACAGAAAATTAAAAATACACTTACCTTTATAGGTCATGGAATAGAAAGTGGAGTTTCATCTGTTATTTGGCCTATATTTATCTTTTTTACTATACTAAATAATTTCATAACTTTAGGATTAATCTCCTCCTTATCTCTTTTGTTTTCATTATTCTTTGTTTTCATCGTCAGTAAATTTTCAGATACTCATAGAAGATTAGTTTTAAAAATCGGAGCAGTCATGAATGCAGTAATTTGGGGTGTTCGATTTTTTGTTAAAACTACTCTTCAGGTGTTTGTTGTGGATTCATTTTATGGAATATCTCAAACATTAATTTCTATACCTTTTGATGCATTAAGTTATGATAAAGCAAATAAATCAGACATTGTAAAATTCATTATGTTTAGAGAGATGATTGTTCAGACTGGGAGAGTTATCCTCTTTTTAATTATGACGGTAATGGCAACACTAACGACTAGCTTCCTTTTCGGTGGTGGAGCTTCTCTTCTTTATTTATTCTTTTAACGCCAAGCCCTGCACCATCTTCGGCAAAGTACTCGAAAACAGCGCCGCACCCATACGTCAAATGTCGAAAAAATAGGAATAAATCAGCGTATGTATATAAATTTAAACCAACAGTTGAATACTCATTAGTAAAAATTAAGCATTGGGGTATTCTTATGAATATTGGTTCTGTAAAAGAGGTCAAGAATCACGAGAACAGGGTGGGTATAGTTCCTGCTGGTGTGAAGATACTCACTCAGCACGGCCACAGCATATTCATAGAGCATGGCGCAGGAAAAAAAGCAGGGTATGCAGATGAGGATTATATATCAGCAGGCGCAAAAATCCTCTCAAAAGAAGATGTATTCAAAAGAGCAGACATAATAGTGAAAGTAAAGGAGCCAGTACCTGAAGAGTACCCCCTCCTTGAACTGTTTAAGGGAAAAACATTGTATACGTTCCTGCATCTTGCAGCAGCAGAGAAGGAGCTGACGCTCGAGCTTCTTAAAAACAGGATAACAGGCATCGCCTATGAGACAGTGACAGATAAAAACAATCGCCTGCCGCTTCTTGCCCCGATGAGCGAGATTGCCGGGGTGCTTTCTATACAATATGGTGCGCAGTATCTCCAGAAAAAGTATAATGGCAGGGGAATCACGCTTGGGAAGATAACAGGAACTCCTCGAGCGCATGTAGTGGTTGTCGGCGGCGGCGCTGCCGGTGCAAAAGCTGCAATGACAGCAGCAGGCATGGGCTCTTCAGTAACTCTGCTTGAGTTAAGTGACAGGAAAATAGATGAGCTTAAGAAATGCTTTGAGAGCTATGATAATGTAAACATTGTAAAATCGACACCAAAACATGTCAAAGCTGCAGTGGAGGCTGCGGATCTTCTTGTTGGCGCTGTGCTCGTGCCGGGAGGCAGGGCACCGGTAGTAGTCACTGAAGAGATGGTCCTCTCAATGCGAAAAGGCGCTGTCATGGTCGATATTGCAATTGACCAGGGCGGATGCATCTGGGGCTCAAAACCGACATCTCATGACTGCCCCATATATGAAATACACGGGAAAATATACTGCTGCATAACAAACATGCCCGGGCAGGTTGCGCACCAGTCAACAGAGGCGCTGACAAGCGCAACAATCACCTATCTCGCAAAAATGGCAGACACCGGTGTTCTGGAACTGGCTAAGTCAGACAGGCATTTCAGGTGCGGAGTAAACACAATCGGCGGCAGGCTGACCAATGAATCCGTGGCAGAGGCGCTTGAACTTGAGTATGCGCCAATTGATGAGGTTCTTCAAGAGATTGGAAACGCGCGCGAAAACACGTAAGTTCTTGCGCATAATATTTATATATCTGCTTCTATTATCATAATGAAACCAGATTTATGGGACATTAATAAATTAGTGAACGATAAAACATCATAAGGTTATCATAAATGCAGACAAAACAAATAAAATACGCGCATGAAATCTTCAAAAAAGACATTGACGCGCTCCTAAAAAAACAAAACATCACGCGCGCAACCCTCGAAGCCCCCCCTGAAAATATAGATGCAGACCTCGCCATGCCGACATTCGCGCTCGCAAAAACCCTCAAGAAACCACCGCACGAAATAGCAAAAGACCTTGAAAAAACAATCAAGCCCAAAAAAAACTCCCTCATAAAAAAAATAAAAGCGCAAGGCCCGTACCTAAACTTCTACAAAGACAATGCAAAATACACAGCAATAGTCCTGAAAAACATCATAACCTCAAAAGGCGAATACGGCAAAAAGCCGCCAAAAAAAGAAAAAGTGATGATAGAATACTCACAGGCAAACACCCACAAGGCATTCCACGTGGGGCACGTGCGCGGCACATCAATCGGGGAATCATTGTCACGGATAATGAGATCTGAAGGCTGCGAGGTAATACAGGCAAACTACCAGGGAGACACAGGAGCCCACGTAGCAAAATGGCTCTGGTGCTACCAGAAATACCACAAAGGTGAAACACCCCCGAAAAAAGAAAGCGAAAGATGGCTCGCATCAATATACGTTGAATCAGTAAAAAAACTATCTGAAAACCCGGACCTTCAAAACGAAGTAGACAAAATAAACCGCGACCTCGAAAACAGCAAAGACAAAAAGATAAAAGAACTCTGGAAAAAAACAAGAAACTGGAGCCTCGAAAGCCTCAAACAAATCTACAAAGACCTCGATGCTCACTTCGACTGCTGCTTTTTCGAGAGGCAGATGGAAAAAAGAGCAAAAGAGCTGTCAAAAGAGCTCCTGGACAAGGGCATTGCAAAGAAAGATGACGGCGCAGCAATAATCGACTTCAGCAAACAGGGTCTTGGCGTATGGGTCCTCCTGAGGAAAGACAACACATGCCTGTATTCAGCAAAAGACATAGCGCTTGCAGAAAAAAAATTCAGGCAATTCAGGGTCAAAAGAAGCATATACGTGATAGGCGCAGCCCAGTCCCTTCACATGAAACAATTATTCATGACACTCAGGCTCATGAAATTCAAAAACGCAGACAAATGCTACCATCTGTCATTCGCAGAAGTCAGGCTCCCGACAGGCAGGATGAGCT
This sequence comes from Methanosarcinales archaeon, assembly GCA_048634435.1. Lineage (GTDB taxonomy): Archaea > EX4484-52 > EX4484-52 > EX4484-52 > B79-G9 > B79-G9. The sequence goes on along the minus strand of JAIWAJ010000101.1, from coordinate 657 downwards.
CAAGGACCGGTGAGAACATACTTTATGCAGACATGAAAAAAGAACTCTTCGACTACGCGAAAGAAGAAGTTAAAAAAAGGCATCCTGACTGGAACAAAAAAGATACAGAAACTTCCATAAGAAACATATCAATCGGCGCCCTGAAATTCGGGATGCTCAACCAGAGCGCAAACAAATTAATCACATTCAACACAAAAGAGGCCCTGAACTTCGAGGGAGATACAGGGCCATACATCCAGTACACGCACGCGAGAGCCCACTCGATATTGAAGCGGGGCACTCTCAATCGCGCATATGACCCTTCACTTTTGAGGGAGAGGGAGGAGATGGATGTTATCAGGAAGATATCCTGCTTCCCGCAGGCAATAACAAAAGCATGCGAGCTTTACGACCCGAACCAGCTCGCTGTGTACCTGCTGGAATTGAGCCATGATTTCAATACATTCTACCACAGGTACCCTGTACTGAAAGCAGAACCCGCTCTCCGCAGCGCAAGACTCGCACTCGTATACGCAGCCATGCAGGTCCTGAAAAACGGGCTGTACCTGCTCGGGATAACTGCGCCGGATAAAATGTGAGATGAACTGATTATTCCCGGAGCAGAAAAAACTCAGTCTACTCTTTTGCCATAATCCCTCTTGCAGCAATAACACCAGT
>JAIWAJ010000100.1:0-5440 GCA_048634435.1 Methanosarcinales archaeon | reverse complement strand
TTGTTCCACCGGACATGGTTTGAGTTTTCTTTCAGGTCTGAGAGTATTTTTTTTGCATTTATGTTTTCTTTCCATTTGCATTCGCAAAAAAGGATTTCTTTTGTGTCAGCATTCAGGGCTACTATGTCTATCTCCCTGTCTTTGTGCCACCACGGTCCGATTTTTGTGAAAGGAAATATGTTTTTCTTTATCAAAAACTGCCTGGATACATCCTCAAAAACACGACCCTGGTATGTGCAGTAATCTGTTTTGATGATATTTGCATCAAAAACACCTTCTTCGATTGCACTTAAGTTCGGGTAGATGTAGCGGAACCAGAATTTCAGGAAGTTATCTGAAATATTGTACCTGCTTTTTCTTGATTTGATGTTTTCAGTAATTGGGACAGTTCTTTTTAGCATTTTAACTTCAAGAAGATTGCTTACGTATGGGCTGATGTCTGTTCTTTTTACTTTGATGTAATCTTTAATCTCATTGATTTTTGTTTTCCCGTGTGCAATGGCTTCGAGAATTAGCTTGTAGGTGCCTGCATCTTCAAACTCATATCTTAAAAGGAAGTCCACTTCATCTTTAAGAAAACCAGTCTCTTCTTTGATTTCACCTGTAAGCCATGGCCAGAAGGGCCCCTCTATTTTCACCAGGTAAAATGGTATGCCGTCTGCAAAGGAGTAGATGTCCATTAGTTCATTTGCATCTCTTTCTTTGAAGAATTTTCCTGCATCGAAAAAGTCAACTGCTTTTAGTTCCATTGAGCCGGTTCTTCTCCCGTATAGCGGGCTTTTATAGTCCAGCACTTTTGATGTGAGTATTGATATTGATGATCCTAAGAGGAAGAGTTTCGTCTTTGATTCTTTGAGTATTGTGTCTGTTATGGACTGGAATATGTTGAGGATGTTTTCATCTTCCTGAATCATGTTCTGGAATTCGTCTATGATGACTATACATTGCCTGTTTTTCAGGAATTCAAAGAGGATTTCCCAGTCCGGCCTTAATTTTGAGATTTCCGGATACTTCCGGATGCATTGGGCGTAGAAGCGCATGAGATTTGCTTTGCCGACAGCCAGGTAGTATATTCTTTTCCTGTTTTCTGTTGCTTTGAGGATAAGTTCTGTTTTGCCGATCCTTCTTCTCCCGTAAATGATCACAAATTCAAACCTGTCGCTTTCAAGTACCCTGTCCAGTTCTTTTCTTTCTTTTTCCCTGTCCTTGAAATTTTGTAGATTCATGGTTATACTAATGACCATTATACTATTTAAATGTTTCGCTTAATTCTGGCGTATGTAATAGGTATGGTGATTTTTCCCGTGCTATTGAACCCTACTTAAAATGTAGATTTGAAGCCATCAAAAATATGCACTTATCACTTAAAAATTCATATGGCCCGACAGAAGCTACATTACCTCAATCTGGATGTCACCGTCTACCATAATCCCGGTCTTCCATGAGATTATCTTGCCTGTGAAGTTGTATGTGCCTGCAATGTCAGACATTACCCTGTATGTATAGGTGATATCCTCCACATGGGTCCCGTGATAATCACTCTCAACTACAGTCCATTGAAGCGTCCTCTCCCAGGGATTGTAGTCAGCGCCGCCGAAGTCAGTCACATAAACCCCCTGCGGGAGATATTCTCTCAGGTAGTAGAATGGCGGCTTCTTTGACTCATCAATGTCTACATCCAGCGTGACAACGAAATCCTGTCCAGCAGGAGCACTATCCGGGAGATCGCGCGTCACCATAAGTAACCCGTACACTCCAGGTAGCGGGCAGTCCCCCTCATCAATCAGGCCATTGCAGTTGTCATCAATCCCATTGCACAATTCAGGCGGCTCTGCCGGGCATTGTTCGCACGTTTCATAGAGCGTGCATGTGCTGTAGTTCATGCACGCGTTCATCACGCCTTCGTCAATCTCGCCGTCGCAGTCATCATCGACGCCGTTGCATACTTCAGGCGCCCCAGGATATATTGTGTCGTCATTGTCATTGCAGTCAAGATAAGCCGGGAACTCATCGCCGTCATTGTCAATGAGCAGCGATCCGTTTACTGTGCAGTTCACAACATCATCTCCCTGCGTAATATACACCTCTGTATTAAAGTCCTCGAGAGTGCCGAAAATCAGTTCTGTATCCGGAGCATGAGATACCAGTGTGTAAGTAAATGATGTATCCTCAACTGTTGTGCCGTGATACAGCGATTCTATAAGATACCATTTAAGGGTTCTCGTCCCTGGATCAAACGCGCCGCCGCCATCGTATGTGACAGTGAAGCCCTCGGGAATATACTCCTTCAGCAGCAGCAATGTTGGCTTGTCACTTTCGTCAACATCAACATTCACAGTCACATTCATCTCATTACCGACACTGCATGAATGCAAGAGCATGCGCGTTGAGGTAAACCTGCCACTGCATGTATCAGGACCCCTCGGTGGGTTGCAGATATCCTTCTCGCGAGGATCCTTGATAAGCTCTATTGTCTTTTCCGGGGCATGATAATAGGTGCCGTCTGCTTTTGCTGACATCTTTATCGTGTAGTTGCCCTCAAGCCCGTAGATATTGTATTTCCCGTATTTTAGTGTATCCCATGTGACATTGTATGCCAGCTCATAGGGCGGATCACCTGAACCGTAGCCGAAACCATAACCATAGCCATAATTGTACTGGCTGGCTGTCTCATTGTCATAGCCAGTGCGCGGCCCAAAACTCACATTCACAAGCCGCGTGTTTACTATGTCCAGTGCCAGGCATTTGTACTTCAAAGAAGACGCAGGTGTAAGGGTGCCGTCAGGATAGAATGAGCAAAGAGTAGTGCCCCCCTGAGGCTCAATAATCTCAAGAATAACAGTATCTACCGGGATGCGCTCTTGGGGCACTATATCAATCTCGAGAGTGAAACTGACTTCACTGCCCCTGTATGCCTGCTCAGGAAGATTCTTTATCTGCAGAAACGCAGCATCGACAGGCCCTGCAACAAGCAGCACCGCGACTACAAAAACAGAAATAAGACTGCTGATAAACGTACTCCTGCCGAACCCCGGATGTGTTTCAAATACTCCCATCAGTACACCATTTAATTGATTGTCTGTAACCAAAACAGGATACCCTCTTCTACACTTGAATATATACATTATATCTTCCAAAATATATAAAGTGGTATTGTTCCAAGAAACGATATGCTGCAGCCAAAAACGCACAGTGAGTTCTATGACAATAGAGTGGTAACATCACCTGAACACAGCGCTATTAGAGACCCCACTTGTGAAACCGTCTATGCAACCAAACAGTAACAAGATTTAAAAAGATATATGCTAAAATCTATCATTACTACCGAGCAATTAGTTCAAAGCGTATCTTACTGTATGTGGTGACATGATGAAAAATACAAAAACTCAGGCATCGATAAAATTCGCAATTTCCGCGATATTAACTATACTTGTTCTTGCTACTTTTGTTTATTCAAGCGGAACAACACTAACCATTAACATAGACAAACTGGAAGAAACAGATTATACAACAATAACCATGTATGGGCAGCTCGCCTCAGGCAGCGTACCCATAGAAGGTGCAAAAATCGGCATTACAGCAGATGACGGCAATGGGACGCACATATTTGCAGACGAACTTACTACAAATGCTGCAGGCAACTACATGACGCATTTTAAGCTTGAAAACACAAAGATCGGGAGCTACACAGTATACGCATCAGCATCGACGACACAGGCAGGAAGCGTCACCTCAACAAAATACTTCTCAATCGGTGAATGCACAGAAGACTGGACATACACTTCATGGTCTGCATGCAATGCGAATTATGAGCAGACGCGCACCTGCACTGACAATAACAAATGCGGCACAGAGGAATACAAGCCAGCTGAGACCCGCGGGTGCACCCCCACATGCTCGACACTTGGCGGGCAAATCTGCAGTTCTCAAGAGACCTGTCAGGGAACCTACATTGACGCTTCTGACTCAGACCGCTGCTGCGACAGCACATGCAAGTCATCAGGTTCCACCGGCACCTCATCAAACACAGGCGCAAGTACCCAGCCATCACCTGCAGAAGAGAATGAAACAGCCACAGATGCAACTGAAGAAGAAACGCCTGTAAATGACACAATCATTGCAGATGAAGATATAAACGAGACAGGCAATACAACAGCAGTCATCGCCCCAAAAACCAACGAGACCCCGACCATTGCAGATAACCAGAAGATAAGCCAGACACCGACAGGCAGGTTCATATCAGCCATATCGAAAAGCCGGTGGCTTATCGTAAACATAACACTTATCATACTAATCCTTATCCTTGGCAAAAAACTTGCATCAAAAAATGCAAAAGATGATGAAGCACCCCAGCGCTACAGTTTCAGGCCGAAACAAAGGAGCGCAGGGTTCAAAAAAATTATTTCAAACATGGCCGGCATTATCTCATTTTCAAACCTCGCCCACATGCAGGGCGAGGCATGCAAACCCCATGCAGAAACAGGCGTTGAGAGGCTAAGAGTAGTTGTATCTGATAATGATTAAAGAAAAGGTGATAGTATGAAAAAAACAAAATATTTGTCCATAATTATCGCAGCAGCCATGCTCGCATGCATTGCACCTGCTGCCTTGGGAGCTGACGACATTGCAGTGGAAAGGTCATTCAATGACAATGTCGCTGCCGGCGGGACATTCGAGGTCATGCTAAGCATAGATGTATCAGAAGAAAACAAGCCGACAATGTACATACTGACAGAAAATGTCCCCGCAGGCTTTGAAGTAGTTGACACAGACGCAAAAGTGAATGATAACGCGACAGGCAAGATGAAATGGGTTGCCATTGACGGCCTTTTTGGCGGGAAAGTAGAAGATATTGTTTATGTATACCACCTGCGCGCCCCGGACACAGTCGGTGAATACAATATCAGCGGCAACGTACTGCTTAAAGACGAGAGCAGGCACGAAACAGCAGGCAGGACAATGATTAATGTTGCAGAAGCAGGGAGCATCAGCAACAGCACAGGCATTCTCACGATATTGCCATACGCTGTCATAATCCTTATCATAATATCCGCAGCTGTACTATACTCTGGAAAAAAGACTGCCAAAGTCCAAAAGGCAGGGCACGTGAAAAAATGAAGACAATCATTTTCAGCATAATAGCAGCAGTATTCGCGATTATTCTACTGGCAGGCCTGTCCTATCAGGATGCGCAGGTCAGCGCAGCCAGGACACTGCCGGAATACGTCGACCCTGACAGCGGGTTCCAGGTGAGTCTCAGCGTGGATGTTGACGAGAACAACCCGCCCCAGTATTATATCCTGTATGAGAAAATACCACAGGGACTTGCATTGGGTAGCGTCAACCCACCTTATACTTCATTTAATGAAAATGACAGGAAACTCATATGGATAGTGACTCGCACAGGCAGTGAACTCAGAGATCAGGTATACACATACAC
>JAIWAJ010000099.1:0-5443 GCA_048634435.1 Methanosarcinales archaeon | reverse complement strand
CTTATTTCTCTTTCAGGCATCTATATGTCTTTTTCATTCCCTTTTCCAGATCATATTTTGGCTTATATCCGAGCTCTTTTTTTGCTTTTTCTATGCAGACAATTCTTTCTCTTATCAGTCTCTCGATACTTGACCTCATCTTTGTGACATTCGGCTTTTTCCCAATTATCCTGCACTTTGTCTCATGCAAAAGCGCCACACATTTAACCAGAAAAACAGGAACATGCTTCTCAGGTTTCCTGCAGCCGCTCACTTCTGCAATTGTCTCATAAACTTCCCTGTATGTGTGCGGGTCATCATCCGCAATATGATATATCCGGTTCTTTGCTTTTGGTTTTAGCATCAACACAAGCGCATTCACTGCATCATCCACGTAAACCAGATGCCAGTGATTGTCCCCGGAGCCGATTATAGGATAACCCTTTCTTGCAGCCCTGAATATCTGCCTCCAGAAGCTGTTTGGACCGCAGATGATTGTAATTCTTGCAATTGTATATGCAACTCCTGACCCGATAACAAGCCTCTCAGCCTCTGCCTTGCTCTTCTCATATTCTGTAGAAGGATTGTACGGCATATCCTCAACTGCAGGCTTTTCAGTATATCCCAAAACCCCGATTGAGCTTGGAAGAATTATCCTCTTTACACCCGAGTTCCTGCATGCGCTTATTACATTTCTTGTGCCATCCACATTCACCTTGTACATGAGCGGGTTGCTCTCATCAAGAATCGCTGCCAGGTGATACACAACATCAACGCCGCTGAGTGCTTTTCTAATCTTCTTTTTATCAAAAATGTCGCCGATTATCAGCACAGTGCCCATCTTCTCGATTTCACTGTTCCTCTCATTGGAAAAGACACAGGCCTTATGCCCCTTTTTTAACAGCGCCCTTACCAGTCTCTCCCCGAGAAACCCTGTTCCGCCAGTGATTAGTATTTTCATAAAATCATCTCATCAACCAAAATAGGCGCCAACAAGAAACGCGAAAATACCAAGAAACATCCCGATTTTCACCATCTTCTGCGCCCTTTTAGGGTCTTTCAGCGTCGTCGAATAAAGAAGCACCCCCATGCACGGCATTGCAGAGACAATATAATACTCACCAAACATCTGGGTCATGTAAGGCAAAACTGCGCTCAGGGCACCCAAAGCTGCAAACATCCGGGCAATATTCATTGAAACTGCGCCGCCAGCCAATATAGGCAATGTCCTTGCGCCAAGCGCCTTATCTCCCTTCATATCCTCTACATCCTTGAATATCTCGCGCCCCATGGTCGTCAGAAACGCAATAAAAGCAAGGACCATAACAGGAGAATTCAATATATTCAAACTGCCTGCAATCAACCCCCCTGCAACAAAAGTGACTGCAGCAAGGAAAGAATCCGTGATGTTGCCAATAATCGCAATCTTTTTTAGTTTCCATGCATACAATGTGGAAACCAGGAAGTTGAACACAGCAATCCAGAAGAAAGGCGCACTTACAAACAAAGACAATCCAATACCTATAGCACTCAAAAGCAGGTAATAAGATAAAGCCCGCCCCGGGCTTATTTTCCCGGAAGGGAGCGGCCTTTTTGGCTTGTTGATCTTGTCGATTTCAAAATCAAAAAAATCATTGATAACATTCCCGCCGGCGCAAATAAAAAACGCAGCAGCCAGAGCAGGCAGAACAAGGGTGATATCATAAACCGAAGACAGCACAGCCCCGACAAAAACACCCAAAACTGCAAGAAAGCAGACATTCGGCCTTATTATCTTCCAGTATGCATTCATACAGCAACTATTCAATTAACATATTTAAATATTTTGAAGAAACAATAGATGGTATGAAAATCGGTAAAACAGAAAAACACATAAATGATATAATTGAACGCAATTCAGGTGTCTTCATGGGGCTCATAGATCCGGATCCCATCAAGCACACCCCAGAGAGTGCCCTGAAACTAGCCAAAAACCTAAACGATGGCGGCGCAGACATAATAATGCTCGGCGGCTCAATAGGAGCGCAGGGACAGTTTCTTGACAACATTGCAAAGCTGATAAAAGAAAATACCGACATCCCGCTCCACATCTTTCCCGGGAACATAGGGACAGTCACAAGATACGCAGATTCAATCTATTTCATGGGTCTCCTGAATTCCAATAATCCATACTGGATTGCAGGAGCACCGATTCTTGGCGCGCCAATCATAAAAAAATACAATATCGAACCGATTCCGACAGCATATCTCGTATTCGAGCCAGGACAGACTGTCGGCTGGGTAGGCGAATCACGGCTTCTCCCGAAAAGCAAGCCGGACCTTGCGGTAATACATTGCATGGCAGCACAGTACATGGGCATGAGATTCGCCATACTGGAATCAGGCTCAGGTTCCCCTGACCCTGTGCCGACGAATCTGGTTTCTGCTGTAAGGTCAAGCGTTGACATCAACATCGTGATTGCAGGCGGCGTAAAGACACCTGCGCAGGCACGCGACTTAATAAAAGCAGGCGCAAACTGCATCCATGTCGGCACAAAAATTGAGGATTCAAGGGATCCACTCGAGCGCATAAAAATGTTCGCAAAAGCGATTCATCAGAAATCATAGCATTAGTACTCCAGACACTCTTTGGCATTTTCCAGCCAGACCTCAGCCTCTTTCAGTTCTTTCATACAATACTTCACCTTTCTCTAATTCTTCAGTCAGCTGCACTTTCTCTTTAGCTTCTTTTCTGGTTAAGAGTATCGGCACAATCTTTATCCTGGTCTTTTTCAGTACCAGAGCAGTTATGTCTATAATCTTGTTTTCAATGTTCTTTTCCTTTTTACAGACCAAAGCAATATCCGCATCACTTGTCAGTTTTTCCTCTCCTCTTGCAACACTGCCAAACAGTATAACTTTTTCAACATCCTTTATTTTTTTAGCCTCTCTTGTGAACTCCTTCACAGCTAACCTGTGGGGAGACAACTCCAGTTCCAGAAATTCTGTCATTTGTTTCACAAGAGGAGAACTTTTGTTTTGCCTGCACACATTATATCCGCCTATCTTCTCTATGAATACAACACCGGATTGCTCAAGTTTCAGAACATATCTCCAGGCAGTAGCGTATGGTATCCTGGTTTCTTTCGACATTTCAAGAATAGTAAAATTCCTATCAGGATACCTGAAAAAGAGCCTTATAACTGCAGGATATTTCAGTAATTTTTGGATATTAGTATTCATGATTGAATAATAGTATTCAATATATTTAAAGTTAATGCCCAAAGCCGCCAGTCAAGATTCATTGACACACAGGCATCATGGTCTCTGTGCGTCTAAGAAAAAGAAGCATGCTGTTCATTTTATCTGCTGCTTTTAATTGCTTTAACAATCGACTCCAAATCATCCCTGTACTCAGTCACAATAATCTTCGCCCCGGCATCCACAATCGACTTAATATGCTTCTCATCTGCCCCATGCGCTTCCACAATCATGGAAATATCTGAGGTTTTCGAGATTTCTTCAATCATCTCTCTTGGCACCTGCACTTTGCTTTTGGCGCCGGTCTCAAGATAAAGGTATCTCATCCCGAAATACTCGCCTCCAAGCGCATGCGTCGCTGCAAGACGCGAATTATTCGCAGGAATCGGCTTGACATCTCCCATCCACGACAGCGTAGCCCCGGGTTCAATTACAAGATAAGCAGTAGGTATTGCCTCAAGACCGAGCATCTTTACAACAGGAGCGCCAAGGGCTTGTGCGCCAACCATCCAGTATATGTTCCTCGAATTAAGAAGCGTAACAAAAAAAAGCGCATCAATCTCCTGTGAAATGTCACCCACATTCGTCGGCAAGAGGACAACAGGCAGCTTGCTGCATGCCCTGATTTCGCGCGCGCATTTATTGATAGTAAGCGGGGACGCACCCAGAGACGGCCTCAGAAGAATCATATCCGTTCCTGCAGAGTTTGCTTTCTTCACAACATTAGCACAGACAGAACTGTTTTCACAATCATTAGGGTCAACAACCGTAAAATGAAGAGCATTATCTTTCTTCAGTTTCTCGATAATCATTTTCTCTATCTTTCCGAAATGAATCATAGAACCACATTCTTCCCGCGATTAGCTATTACTTATAGTAGACATAATTACTTTTAAATATATTGGACCATCGCGCGCTTATAGCTTCCACTACCGGCTGCTACCAAAAAAAAACAAAAAAAGAAAAAGTCATCTAACAACTTCAAAACAGGCTACCCGCCGATTCTGAACATTTTTGTTCCGCAAGTAGGGCATGTTCCTTTGGTTGCTTTTCTTCCGTTTTTCATTGTTATTGCCTTTGGGTCTTTCATCTCTCTCTTTGCCTTACATTTTACACAATATGCTTGTACCATATAAATCACCACTTATATTTATGGTGCCTGTGCTATATAAAGATTAACGATTTCAGGCCAGAATCCGGAAAACATTGCTGTTTTCAATAGTCTCTGCAAGTGTTTGGTGCAGGGGACGAGATTCGAACTCGCGAAGGAACTAATCCACAGGGCCCTCAACCCTGCCTCTTTTGCCACCAATTGCTATTGGTTTAGGCCGCTTGAGTACCCCTGCACAGAATGTAGTCAATATAATTCCCGAAAGTTTAAAAACCTTGCTGAATTTCCGAAGCAGCGCCCGTGCCATAATCCGGGTTCCCCTGCGGCTTCTTTTTCAAAAGGTCAGCCAGCACAAGCTTGAAGCTTTCCTGGAACACAAACCTTTGCATGCCAAGGTCACTTGAAAGGCTTTTTGTCTTGAACGCGTCTATGCACGAATCCTCTGACACTCTTATTGCTGTCTTCACTATCTTTTTCAATTCATATTCTCTTAGTTTTAGTTCATCAGTCTCCAATTTTTCCAGCCTCCTTGTTAATTCCAATATCCGTCACTATAATTTCCCTGCAATTCGACTGGTTAAGCCCTTTTTTAATATCATGGAAAGTTATGGTGATGTCAGGCTTTACAGCAGTTTTGCAGATTCTGCCTGTATCAGCGTCTATGCCGCTTGGGCAATCAAGAGATACTTTAATGCAGTTCAGTTTATTGAAAACATCTATCATCATGGCGTAAGGGCTTTTTACGTCATCTTTGAGTCCTATTCCAAGCATGGCATCGATCGCAATATCAACATCTTCCAGACTTTCTGGTAGCTTGCCGGCATAAATGTTGATTTTGAGATTTCTTGTGATGTTATAGTTTGTCTTTGCTTCAGTGGTTCTTATGTATTTTTCTGGTTTCACCATAACTATGCTGACGGCTGCACCATATTTTGAAGCATGCCGCGCAAAAACAAGCCCGTCGCCCCCGTTGTTGCCTGTCCCGCAAAATACGGTCACATTCTTTTCTTCAAGATTGAATCTTTCATGCATGATTCTTGCTGCGTTTGCGCCTGCGTTTTCCATGAGTATGAGTGCCGGTATGCCCAAAACAGTTTGGGCATGCTCATCGAT
>JAIWAJ010000098.1:0-5513 GCA_048634435.1 Methanosarcinales archaeon | reverse complement strand
GAAGGCCCTGCTCCTGGCGCAGAAGCAGTACCCATAAGGTTACCGTCACTTTCATCATCACCGCTGCCTGCGCCATCATCTCCGTCAGCTGCGCCATCCCCGTCCGGGCTGCCTGAACCGTCATCTGAACCATCACCATCACCTAACGGAACTTCATCATCACCGCTGCCTGAGCCACCATCTCCGGCAGCTGCGCCATCCCCATCCGGGCTGCCTGAACCGTCTCCCGGAACATCATCACCGCCGTCAGCTCCCGGCTGGTCCCCCTGCGCATAAACAGGCACAACAGAACACAAATAAGCAGATAATACAAAAAAAACTAACAGGTATCTAAATCCATCCTTGAGCATGCATTTCATCAAAATAGCCTCCGAAACATTCACTACGGGAATCTCAATACAAATAATATCTAGAATCTAGTCCTGCCGAAAACTATTTAAAACCCGCTTGTTCCATGAATTCCAAAAACGAAACGCGGGTCACGAAAACAAGCCCTAAGCAATTCTCTGCTCTCAGGAGGATTTCAGGACAAAAGAAACAGTAACATCTAACAGAACACAAAATCCTTTCCGGGAAACACGCACAATTATCTACTTCTTCTTCTTGATTTTTGCAATCACTACGCTTTTGCCGCACTTCTCGCATCGCGGGCGGTAAGGCTTTTTTGTGAATACCTCTTTTTTCTCCTGCTCATGCCCACAAAATGGGCACTTCATCATATAGCTGAATTCCTCTTCACCTTTGATGCGCCACATTACGATCTTGCCTGCAGGCTCGCCCTTCTCATTATCAAGCGCACGATTCGTGAAATAATTAGTATCACCTATATTTGGAAACTTCACACTATCACCACAAAAATTACTGGTTATCTTCCCTTTATATTAATTATTGTGATTGGATATATACTAATGGCCAGCGATTACCAGGCACACATAAATATATAAAACATTAACTGTAATCAGAAACGAGTTCTTCAAAGAACAAAACATTTAGAGAGAGGTAATCGTATGGTAAAAATTTCAAAGATAACACTGGATTCAAAAGATGTTGAAGTAGAAGCAACAGTAATCGAGGTGGGGGATCCAAGGTCAGTAAGCACCCGCTTCGGCCCGAGAAGCGTCGCAACAGCAGTAATCGAAGACGACACAGGAAGGATAAACCTGAGCCTCTGGGAAGACCAGATAGCAACAGTATCCTCAGCCAAGAAAATAAAGGTAAAAGGCGCCTACGTTACAGAATGGAGCAACAACTTACAGATAAACCTTTCAAAACAGTCAGAACTGGAAGTTGTCGAATAAGCTTTTGAGCAGCAGTTGATAATCAGAAACCCAAAAAAGCTTACTTTTTCTTCACTTTTGCTTTTTCAACAAGAACAGTATCAACCGCAGCGCACTGCCCGGGCCTGCTCGTGACCCTGCAGACACCGAGATCCGTCCGAAGAAGCGCTCCCTTGGTGATAATATTCTGCCTTACAAAATGGGGATTAGCCTTGTTTTCCATAATCTCAAGAACCTTTACCTTTTTTACGGACTTTGCTTTCTGGTCAACAACATTAACTTCACACTCAGACCTGAGTTTCACTTTCATGTTCCCGCCGCGGCACTTTACTTTCTTGACTTTCCTCTGCCCAAGAACAGTCTTTACAGGTTCACACCCGGCTTCATAATTCTTGGTCTTTCTTCCTCGCCTAACCAGTCCCCCGGTTGATTTCCTGTTTGACGCTTTATGCCATATACCCATTTAATCACCTGACGGCTTATTTATCAGCAACTAAGTTTTATAAAACTAACTCACAAACATATACATATAACAGTAAGTTTATTAAATATTTCACTTGCATGATATATGTACCCGCGAGACAGAATCAACAGCGTATATGTTGCAAATCATTGGAGGAGACGAAATGGAAACAAGACCCCTGGACGCCCTGAACAGTGCAAGAGGCAAGCGAATAGTCATTATCCTGAAAAACGGAAAAGAGATAACAGGAATATTGCAGGCATTTGACATCCACATAAACATCTGGATAAACAATGCCGAAGTATCTGACAACGAAAAAACAACAAAATACGGGAAACTTCTGGTTCGCGGAGACAACATAGTCTATGCATCACCTGAATAAAATATACTGGCGGGGAAAATAAAATGACAGACGGCAAACCATCTTTTGGAAAAAGGAACAAGAGAACACACGGGATATGCCGCAGATGCGGCAGGCACGCGATGCATCTCACAAAAAAGGTATGCGCAGCTTGCGGTTTTGGAAAAAGCAAGCGCATAAGGAAATACAGCTGGCAGACAAAGACCACAACCACTGAGCACGCAAGAAAATAATCTTTCTCACGATACACAAAAGCAAAAAGACAGGTATTATTCCAAGCTTACTAGCGTATATCCAGAGCGATCGTGGTCTAGTGGTATGACTTTGGCCTTCCAAGCCAAAAGCCCGGGTTCAATTCCCGGCGATCGCATTCTCCGGCAAAAATTATCTACGTCAATAGCCGTATTTTTAAAGAAAGCATTCGATAAAAATATAAATCACTCCACTAAACCATTATTCGGAGTTTGTGACCCACACAAAATCCGCAGTTTAGGAGGTGTCAGAATAAAACATCCTAAACAAGCACAAACAAGGAGTTCCGGGCAGTGGCATAATGTCCGCGGGGCAAACCCGTCAAAATGATATATCTGATGGCTTAAACCTGTCCGGGCCCAAGTTTTCCGGAAGTTTTTAGAAATAGCGCCACAGCCCCTCATCAAAGCATATCTTCCCCGCAAACCACGGGTACGCAAAATACAGAAACCTAAATACATGCTAAAAACTTTATAAAATGTTTGGTGTTTTCGAAACTCACGGCTACATTTTATTTACCTTGCTCCTAATGGAGCATATTTGCTCATAAGTCATTTTTTCAAGAACATCCTTAATCTCCAGAAGAAACTCTAAAAGCTCGTCATAATCCACATCAACAGGTACATTCTTAAGATAGTACTGATTCTTGATCCTCAATACTTTGTCTCTCGTTAACCTTACAAAAACACCTTTTTTGAAAACCCCCTCATCCTCAAGAAACCCGCACAAAGAGATGGTGCAATCATGTATCTCTGATTTTATGCCAAGTTTCATCAGCACAGAATAAACAGTAAAATACTCAAAATAATATTTTGTCGCTGCAATCCACATATTAGACTTTCCTTTTATTGCTTTGAGAATGACCAGAGTCTCTTCTGCATTTTCTACATACTCCTTTGCAAGATTGTCATTTGGCTCTATTAACTCTATGCCGTTTTTCCTGGCTTTACACCACTTTATTTTTTCATCGTATATGAAGTCCACCCAATCGATAAAAAATCATGATTTTCCCATAATCAGCCATTTTAAAACCACATCCACTCCTTGTACTATCAAATGCTTCTTCAAAATCTCATTTTTCAAAGCAGGGCTCACACGCCCAAGAGAAGGAACATTAACGACATGTATTTTCCGGTTAATTTTTTCAGCAAAAGCATCAACTTTCTCCAGAATCCGTGTATTGCCTGTAACAAGCAGATCAATATCGTTCGCCCTTTTTATATCCCCTACAGCAGAGCCGAATATCACCGCAATATTCCCTTCACAGAGACCTGAATTAAGAAACAATATCAACTCCTTTAAGATGAGATCACTCTCTGACGCAACTATCATCCTGTTTTTTTCAGATATAGAAAGATAATGAACAATAAGCGGATTGTCGCAATTCAATGAATAAATTGTAAGCCTTCCCTTCGTGCTCTTCCTCAGCACTCCTCTTTTCTCCAGATCATTCAAATGCTGCCTCACTGTCGGGTGTGGCTGTTTAATCTCTCTTGAAATCTCGGCCAGATGCAATCCTGAAAAAGGCCTGCTCAAAAAAGGATCTAAAACAGACAACATTGTTACTTTTTGAACCATATCGTTATATTTGTAACAATAAATACTTAAATCTTTCGCTCCCTGGACTTTTGCTCTTTCCCCCCCGCAAACCACGGGTACACAAAATAAAGAAACCCGAAAAAGTACGCGCAAAAAAGCACATACCCTGCATTAGTATGAAACATGCCAATAGCAATATCCCTTGAGACATTAATAGCCACAAGGAACAGAAGATAGATCCTGACCACATTCAGCAAAAACACGCCCAAAAGCGCAGGAAAGAACACAATAGCCGCCCTTTTTAGGTCTATCTTGTCAAAATAGACTCAATGCCAGAACACAGGGCTCGATTCAAAGAAAAATTACCACAACACAAAAAGAACATTTAAATAGATTCCCGGATAATTTACAGTCATGACCGAAACTGCATTAGAGCAAAAAATAGTACATGAACTACAAGCAATCAGGCACGACATAGAATACATAAAAAAACACATTGCAGATGTTGATACCGTCCTGACAGACAACGATATGGAAGCTTTAAGGGAAGCAGACGAAGATCTTTTGGCAGGCAAAACAAAGAGGTTGTAAGCTTGTATTCTGTAGTATTGTCAAGACGTACAGAAAAATATCTGGAAAAATTAGACCCGCACATATCCAAAAGAATAGAAGAAAGATTAAAAAATCTAAAAGCAGTACCTGTTCCGTCAGACGCAAAATATATTGAAAGAGACAAAGGAGACAAGGTCTTTCGTTACAGGATTGGCGACTATAGAGCTTTATACAAGCTAAAAGAAAAAGAGAGGATTGTTCTTATAGCAAGAATCGACAAAAGACCAAGAATTTACAATCGATAACATCAACACACTTTCTGATCTCAGGAACAATCAGCATTAGCCGCCTGTGCCTGACAACCCCGGAAGAATTTCAGGCAGCATCTGCGCCATCACACATTCTTTTTCTTCCCCGCAATCCACGGGTACACAAAATAAAGAAACCCGAAAAAGTACGCGCAAAAAAGCACATACCCTGCATTAGTATGAAACATGCCAACAGCCATATCCCTTGAAACATTAATAGCCACAAGGAACAGAAGATAGATGCGCACAACATTCAAAAGAAACACGCCTGCAATCGCAGGAACAAACACCAAAAGCGCCCTCTTCAAATCAATCTTCTCAAAATCAACAGCAACAATGATCACAAACAGCGCGCTAAAAAGCATCATAGACTCGATCCCCGAGCACAGTGACCCTATGCGCGCCCCGAAACCACCGGCAGCAATAGTCGGCCCCTCTGCGCCCGGTGTCAAAGCAGCAGCCGGGTAACTCAAGCGGAGCAGAGAATGCACAAGCCCTGCCACAACCCCGCTAAACACATGCCACATCCCCTCGATAAAAGAAGAAATCATCCAGTATCCTATGCCCAGACCCGCAAAATAAGGCAATTCACATCAAAACCTTCTCAACAGTATACGGCTTATGGTCAAACGTCTTGTAATACGTCTTCACGCAGATATCAGCAAGGATCCCCGAAACAAACAACTGTATCCCGATCATAACCATAAACACAGCAATCACCGGCAAAAACGTATCAGAAAGGTCAACCCCCCTGAAGATCC
>JAIWAJ010000097.1:0-5573 GCA_048634435.1 Methanosarcinales archaeon | reverse complement strand
CTTGTAGCAAAAAAATAAACAAAAAAGATACTCTGATTATTTGGCATGCTTTATGAAAAACTAAAGTATGATATCATAGGTGAAATAAGTTGCAAACCGCACGGGTAAAAATATCGAGCACAAACTACAAAGAACTCGAAGAACTGGCAAAACAGATAAAAGCAATTGCCATAAAGTTCGGAGCAAACGTAGCAGGGCCAATCCCTCTGCCGACAAAAAAGCTGAAAATCTCGACAAGAAAAGCGCCGTCAGGCGACGGCACAGAAACATTCGAGAAATGGGAAATGCGCGTCCACAAGCGCGTAATCGACATCGGCATGAACGAGCGCGCTCTGAGGCAGATAATGCGCGTAGAAGTTCCTGATTCAATCAATATCGAGATTGAACTGCGCGAATAAGAACCTTATTTCGCCAAAAACTATTTTCTTTTTACACGATTCCAAAAACAAAAATCATTCTCTCAATCTCCTCTTCATCAGTACTCTTTGGTCTCGTCCCATTTCTATTAATACTTTCTTCTCTAACCTCTTCCATATCCAACTCATATCCCATACTACCACCTCTATTATACTGAGATATTGGGACAATTATATAACTACCCTTCATAAAGTACGTACCAAGCAAAAGAAATATATACTTTACTAATCTAGTATAATTATGAACGCAAGAAAATTGCAAATCATTGGTGGAAAAACCTACGCAGTTACACTACCAAAAAACTGGGTCAAAGAAGCAAACATAACTCCAAAAGATGTTATATTCATAGAAGAAAAAGATTCTGAAACACTCATACTTAAAACATCAAGCTCAAAGGAAAAAGAAATAGACCAGGTTTTTTTAAACACAGAGAATTACAAAGACAATCTTGCCCAGGCTGTCTTCGTATCCTACTATCTGGGCATAGAGACAATAATTATTTACTCCAAAAAAGGTTTCGACACTAAAACAAAAAATATACTCAAAAAAGCACTAAGTCAGATGAGTGGTACAGAAATAATATACGAAGACAAAAACAAAATCAAAATCAAGACACTGCTTGATCATACCAAGATTACAATCAACCAGATATTTTTCAGAATTTCGCTCATAATATCAGAACTTACAGACAATCTCATAAATTCTGATTTTGATACAATAGAAAATAATGAAAACGAAATAGACAGATTATACAATCTGGCAAATAAAATCATACTTCACTCAACCAAAAATTATGGAATAAAAAGAGACGAATCAATAAAAACACCCTCGCTGGCACTCCCATATTTTCTGATTGCAAAAAAACTTGAAAACATCGGTGATGAATTATACTCCATTGCAAACATTGTAAAAAAAGATAAAGGATTAATTCCAAAAATAAAAGAACCTGTCACAATACTAAGAGAAGATATAAAAATAAAGGTAAAATCTCTCATAACCAACAGAAAGACAGCTATTCCAAAAGACACATCAATTCAATCAGGCACCCTAAAAGACAAAATCAGCAATATAGAAAATATTGGCCTGAGAATACACTTTGACAGGACACTGAAAGCAATAAATGACATAGAAACAGAAATTATAAACATATCATTCTACGAAGAACTAATGAAAAAATCCGTTATATAGACACACAACCTTTAAAAAATTCTTACACGAACAACACTCTGCAAAACATAATGTCGAGGTCGCCTAGCTCGGTATGGCGCAAGCCTGGAAAGCTTGTGTCCGCAAGGACACGGGAGTTCAAATCTCCCCCTCGACGCCAACACCCTTTCATAAAGAACATTATTGCTCGCTTCTAGAACAAACACATATTTGAAATTTAGAGCCCATTAACAAACCATGCAGGAAAAACATAATTCAACCAAAAGAAAACCAATAATTGCAGTAATCGGCCACGCATCCAACGCAAAACAGATACACATAGACACAGCATACGAAGTCGGCAAAGAAATAGCAGAATCTGGCGCTATCCTCCTCTGCGGCGGCAACCCTGAAGGCGTCCCGAACGCAGCAGCAAAAGGCGCAACCGAATCAGGCGGCATCGCAATAGGCATAACAGCATCAAAAGACAAAGAAGACGCAAGCCCTCACCTCACAATCCCAATCCACACAGGCATGGGCTTTGCAAGAAACCAGATACTTGGCCTCACAGCAGATGCGCTTATAGCCATCGGTGGTGGAGTCGGGACATTCTGCGAAATGGCATACTCTTATGCCTACAAAAAACCAGTAATAGTAATAGCCAACCTGGGCGGACTCCCCGGACAATATGCAGGAAAATACCTTGACGACAAAAAAACAACAAAAATACTCGAAGCCAAAACACCAAAACAAGCAGTAAAGCTGGCGCTCAAACTCACAGAAAATAAAAGATGAAAAAAATGCAAAAATACAAATACCTCGAACACACAGCAGACGCAAAATTCGAATCTTACGGAAAAACAATAGAAGATGCATTCGAAAACGCAACCTATGCAATGGAAAACATAATAACAGACACAGAAACAATAGAGCCAAAAATAAAAAAAGACATCTCAATCAAATCAGAAAACCTTGGATCCCTCCTATACGACTGGCTCGAAAAACTGATAACCATGCTCGAACTCGAAGGATTCCTGCTTGGAAAAGTAAAAATCAAAAAAATAAAAGAAATCAAAAAAGACACAGAAAAAGGAAAGCTGCACTACTACATCCTGACAGCAGCAATAAAAGGCGACACATACCACCAAAAATACGAACTGAAAACAGAAATCAAGGCAATAACATACAACGACATGAAAATCAAAAAAAACAAGAACAACACATGGACAATAACCGCAGTAGTAGATATATAACTCCTAAATAAGACCTGTGACCTAAATCAGAACTACTCAAATAAGACATGCGTGCGCTTGAGCAAATCCATCAGAAAGAAAACATTCGCGTGCTTGAGCGAAGCGAGACACGCTTAATGATCAACCTTTTATAAGGTTGAGCGAGACGCACTTAATGATCAACCTTTTACAAGGTTGGGACTTACCCAAAGAACCAAGGGGGATATACTCTGCATACGACCAGAAAATATAAATTCAGCAAAATCCGATAGAATTACATGCTCGAAAAATCAAGACAGTTCTTTCCCTACGAAGACATCAACGCAACCAAACATTACCCCATACTGACAATATCACTGATAATCGCAAACATCATAATCTTCATCTACAGCCTGACAAACTTCAGAGAGATAATATACACCTACGGCTTCACACCATCCAGCCCTGCAATAACCACAGCACTCACGTCAATGTTCCTCCACGGCGGCTTTGGCCACATTCTTGGAAACATGTGGTACCTATGGCTCTTCGGCGACAACGTAGAAGACAAATTCGGAAAAATCAAATTCATCGCAATGTACGTCTTATCAGGAACCATCGCGCTGGCAGCCCAGTACCTGACAGCCCCTGCATCACAGATACCTATCATCGGCGCAAGCGGCGCAATATCAGGCATACTCGGCGCATACCTCGTGCTGTTCCCGCACGTCGAAGTAAAAACAATAGGCCCATTCTACAAGATATACAGGATAGAAGCCAAGTACCTGATAGCCCTGTGGTTCGTGATACAACTTATCTTCGGGACACTGAGCATGGTCGGCGGTCTTGGCTCAAACATTGCATTTTTCGCTCATGTAGGCGGCTTCATATTCGGCCTTTTTGCAGGCTTCCTCTACAAGACAAAACATAATACAGAAACAAATCAGTAAAAAGCTTTATAAAATCATAGGTTTCAATTACACAGATAAGACATAAGAAAGACTTTAAACGCTTTCTTTAGTGTTTTAAAATATATGGAGAGAATAGCTATGAGAGATTTCGACGATAGAGGCGGTTTCCGAAAAAATTCCGATGACAGGGGAGGATTTCGAAAAAGTTTCAGCGGACCGCAGGAAATGCATAAAGCAACTTGTTCTGAATGTGGAGAAGAGTGTGAAGTACCATTCAAACCTACAGAAGGCAGACCGGTTTACTGCAAAGACTGCTATGCAAAAATGAAGCCTAAAAGATATTAATTAAAAGCATTAATATTATTCTCTAACCTTCTAAACATAGAGAATTGCAAGTTTCTATTTCTTTTTTTCTTTTTTATTTCCTATTAGCGACACCAGAGACCCAAATCCATAGACAAGATCAATCTTCAACCCTGGGCGCAAGCACATAACTCAGCTCAACCTTATCTTTCGTAACAAAAGTAAACTTCAGCGGATAATCCTTCCCAAACTGCATTTTCACAGTATCAGCAACTTTCGAGCCCTTCTCGATTTTCTTCAGGTAATCAAGAGAATATTTGGACTTGGCATCACCGGACACACTAATTCCCACAACATCAGGGCTGTTTTTAGTAAGCTGCACATTCACCTGGCTCAGATCACCCTCCGCAGCCATAGAAAAATTATCAGCCGCAGCAGAGAAAATCACAGTATCAGTAACTATCGACGCATCTCCTATACTCTCAGTAAGCACAGAACTCTTTGTCTCAACAGTCGCACTGAAATCCAGCGCCATATCAGGCACCTCAGACTTCTCAATATCAATCAGCGGTATCTTGAACACCCTGACAGAAGAATTTTTCAGTGTGACACTCAGCTTGTTCTGATCCTTCTCAAGTTCGAGAATTACTGCATCAGTAGATTTCGCCCGTTTCAGCACATTCATCAGGCTCTCGATATTGATGCTCAACTCCTCCTTATCATCCACCTTATACTCATCAAAAACCAATGACAGAAGCTTGAATTTCACCATGGTCACCATAGTAGGATCAGTTGCAGCCAAAAACATACCATCCTTGTTAATCTGGAATATGCCTTCACTAACCAGCTCAGAAACAGCAGCCAGACTATCCCTCAGCAGTTCCACATCCGTTAAAGTCGCCTTAAATGACATCATAAACACCTCACACGCAAATCAATACCATATATTCCATACAATCATAATAATCATAAAATTATTTAAATAACACCTAACCCATCTTACTGTAATACCCCATAACCGCATTATAAAGCTTCACATTCAGCTTACTCATATCCTGGATGATCTCCGCATGCAAACCAAAACCATCACCGGATGACCGTACTCTCCCAAAAACCCGGACCAACTGATTCTCTGAAACATTCAAAGCCGCATCCTGCCCAACCACAACAGGAACAGCCCCGGTACCGTCATCAATAAAAATTGAGCCGGAATCTTCAGCCCTGCCCACAACAGTACCAAGAACCCGCACCTTCGTATCAGAAACCGGATTGATCTCATTGATCTTCTTCTCAACAAAAACATTTCCATCCATGTCCATACCCCTTGTTCCGTCGAGACATTTAAATACCTTGCGCACACGCGCACAAGGCGCACACACAGCCAACATAAACCACCCAAAAAAACAGCTAATCAAACAACAGCACCCAACAAACAATCATAATCGAAAGACTTAGCAGAGATTGTGCACATTATTCCTAGAGAAATCACAAACAGAAAACTAAAACATAAACTTTTAAAGTTCACTCTCAATAAGTAGACATTGGTGATATAATGGTTTTAAATCAAGATAAAGGTGTTAGAGCT
>JAIWAJ010000096.1:0-5623 GCA_048634435.1 Methanosarcinales archaeon | reverse complement strand
CACCTTGACATACACATCAGCCTCAGTGACACTCTTGAGCTGGCTCGGGGTAGGCTCATAAGTCGCCGGGCTCGCCCCCGGCGGGATCATGACTGTGACATCAACCTTATCCCCCCCGACCTTCTCAACAAAATCACAAAGAGGAAGAATGCTAACAACCACCCTGACCTTCCCGTCATCACTAGGAGGCGCATCAGGCGCCGCGCATCCGCACGCAAGAAAAACAATCAACAGAACCATCATTTTCTTCATACATAACCATACTCAAAGAATTATAAATATTTTTCTTCGTATATAAATATATCATGACGATGAAAAATCTTGAAATTGACCAATTTGTTGGGAATTTCATGATTTAACTGAATAGCGCAGTCATTCCACACAGTCACCAAAACAGATTACGTAAAACCACCCGCACCGCATCTGGAGCAGGAAAAACCACCTAAACCCTCCCGTACTTATCCTCAAGCCGAACCTCATCCTTCTCATCAAACTCCCCGTAAGACACCTCAATAACCCTCACTCTCTTCTCAGCGCCAATAATCCTGTGGCTCATCCCTTTTTTAATCTCAACAACATCCCCCTCTTTAACCCTGCGCCTGACTCCGTCAACCTCGACAATCCCCTCATCAAAAAAATACCACACCTCATCCCTTATCTTATGAACCTGCAGGCTGAGCTCCTCCCCTGGTTTCACAACAATAATCTTCACACTGCACTTTTTATTCGAAACAAACTGCTTAAAATCCCCCCATGGTCTTTCTTCAGCTCTCATAAGAATCACCCCTAAAACTTCAGCCTCAAAGTAACGATTTCAAAAGCCTTCATCTTCAGCTTAATCACACCGCCCTTCACTTTAACATCCTTTTTCACATTCCTGTCATCCTTCTCAATAAGATTCACAGCCTTGGCGCTCTTAGGCTCCATAAACAATGTGACAGAAACATCACTCCGCCTCCCGGACGTCTCATAGAACCGCAAAATAACCTCATTCTTATCCTCTGCTTTCTTAAGTGCAGACAAAACAACATTATCAGGCTCAATCTTCAAAAAAGACTTCATCAAGGGCAGCTTGACATCCGTTATCTGGAACCCCACAAGGCCGGTATTGTATTCATGAGCATGCTTATATGATGACCCCTCCTGCCAGTCCCCCCTGTGCGGGTAAGCAGAATACCGAAACACATACTTCTTAAACTCCCGCGCATCCGGGACAGGCACAGCAGGACCTGTCTTCCCGTCAGACGAAAGCATCGAGACGCACCGAAGCAGCGTCAGATGGACATTCCCGTCTTTCACCTCATTCTCCGGTATGCCCTTGTGAATCACGCTCAACCCCCTCTTCCCGTCAGAATAATCAACCCACCCCAAAGAAGGGAATATGCCGGTAGGCTCCTCCACCCATTTATCTTTCACCTTGCACTTCGCAAGTTCAGTCTTCCGGTGCACAGCCCCGAACTGTGTCCCGCAGACATAATCAGGATACTCAATATCAGTAGAGAACCTCACCCTCAGCCGCAATCGCGGATGACTGTTATCAACATGCGTAACAAAATCGACCCGGGGAATATCCCTGTAGATGATTATTTTCTTCGTAAAAGAAAGAAACTTATGCCTCCATATAAGCGGCTCTCTCTTCTCAGTCAGCCTGTACGGCCAGCGCAGTGAAAAATAATTTGTCCTGATATTTATAACATACCGAAGAGGGCTCTTGTCCACGTAAAAGTTCTCAACCCGAAACGAGCCGTACTTCACCCCGGCTCCCTCTTCTGTCTTCACAGGATAATCCAGCGACTGCCTGTGATAATAAAGGTCCCCCGTCTCCTCTTCCACCACAAGCTGGTTTGCAGTATATGAATTCTTGCCGTGGACTATATCAACCACACCCCTCGAAGGGTCAGTCTCGACAGTGAAGAACCTGTTCTTTATCGTGTTCCCCCTCATCACAAAATCCTTGTCATGATGCGCTTTAGGCTTCTTCTCAAGGATCCTGTACACTTTATACCCCAAAGCAGGAACAACAGCAACAAACCCTATTTTCGCATACCTCAGGGACCCGTCTTCATACCTTGCAAACTTTACTACCTCAATCTCAGCCTCTTCCTTCCCGCTCTTCAGTCCCCTGATATCCCTTACCTTCCCGACATCAAAATTAAGCTCAACCTCGCACCAGTTCCTCACTTTCCACGACAGCGAATTAAACACAACCATATCCCCGCCATCCTTCCCCTCAGACTCTTTTTCCACAACCGACTGGAGTACACTCGGAAACACACTTAAAAGCGTAGTATTAAGAACACTGAAATGCTGCCTCACCTCTTCATATCCGTCATCCATCCCTGTCCCCGGGGCAGCATCATGAAATGCATTGAACAAAATCCTCCGCCAGCAGTTCTCAAGCTCATCACAGGGATAATCACGGCTCAAAAGAAAGGATATCGTGCTCCACCTCTCGCACCGCAAAAGCCAGTCCTCATATTTTGAGAGCCCCTGCTTTATCCACATCCTGCTCGAGCAACAGTCAGGAAAAACCTCCGAATATTTGCCGGAATACATCTCACCCTTCACGACCTGGAAATCCCTGCCCTCCTTCTCAAGTGCAGAGAAAAACTCACTCACAGTCGCAATCTTCATCTTCACATCATGCTTCCGGTTCCACTCCTTAACAGCATCCCCTGTCTCAGGCTGCGGCATAGTGACCCCGCTCCCCGACGGCATGAGTATGCATGATGTTGCAGCGCATTCCTTAAGCTTTAGGTAGCTCTCATCAAACTTAGAGAGATTCAGCCCCGCTCTGTACCCGAGCGGCATCCAGTGCGAAAGAATCCGTAACGCCCAGAATAACCAACCAGTTGATACAACATAAAAAATATGAGACGAAATCTTCATCTCAAATTTTTAAAAATGTTAAGAGCAAACCAGGATTTTTTGCAACAAATACAAAAAGTATTATATATAATGATCTTCAATATAAATATCAACCTAAATTATTGGCCATTTTTAGTCACTACGGCGAGCTATAAATAATAGGCAGAATATTTTAAATCATCGCTTCGATTTTCTCTCGTTTTTAAGCTAAATCAGGCATTTTTGCATGTGCGTATTGCAATATGTTCAAAATGTGCGAGCTTTGCTTTAAGCACCCTTTTTCCGGACATACAATTTATTATTACAAGAGAGCTTTGAAAAATGCTCAATTTTGTTCAAGTGCAAGGAAGGCGAAAATTTGAGCGCTGATGCTTCACTGCGTGTAACCGGAGGAATATATTGAATATTTCGAGGATTGCGCTAAAGCTTCACTGCGTGCCAAAATTTGAGCCTGACGCTGTAATTGGGCAAAAGGGGGCGTTTTGCAAAGGTCTCTACAAGATAAGCCCTTGACAAGCATACTAATTATTGTGTAATCGAACAGCGGATACCATATATTTTTAACATAAAAACATTATTTAGGAACTTGATTTGCTAAACTTCCGAATTATTTACCTGCCAATCTTTTTATCACTTCTCTTATATGGATGCGTTCAAACTCTGCATAATACCTCAACGTTACAGCGCGAAAATCCAGTATTTTCAGAAACTAATACAGTTGTATCCGCAGAAACAGCCCCAGCAGAAACAGCCCCAAAAGAGGATTATATCAACCAAAAATCTGAAAATTTCGAGCCTGACAAAATCGACAATACCAGCATTAATACAATCAAAGCTTCTACACTAAGCGCCGCAAAAAGCTCCGGCATAAAAACAGATGAAAATCTCTCTACTCAAAAAAAGATACAGTCGGTCCTGGACGAAGCCCTTGATTTTTGCCGGGTATCACAGGACCTCTGGCAAAAAGGGGAGCTTGAAAATGCCATTGAAGCCCTGGACCAGGCTTATTCTTTGATCCTGAATGTCGATACCAATGACAATCTTGCACTGGTGCAGCAAAGGGAAGACCTGCGTTTTATGATATCAAAACGTATCCTTGAAATCTACGCATCTCGAAATATTGTCGTCAACGGTAACCACGATGCCATCCCCATGGTAATGAATAAACACATCCAGGCAGAAATCACCCTTTTTACAAAAGGAAACGAGAAAAAATTCTTTATTAAATCATATAAACGTTCAGGCATGTATCGCCCACATATAGTTGAAGCGCTTAAAGAGGCAGGGCTTCCTGTTGAACTGTCATGGCTTCCTCTTATTGAAAGCGGCTTCAAGGTAGGCGCCCTTTCAAAGGCGAGAGCTCTCGGTCTCTGGCAGTTCATACCGTCAACCGGATACAAGTTCGGGCTTAAACGTGATATATTTATTGATGAACGCATGGATCCTTTTAAATCAACAAAGGCTGCTATAGCATATCTGAAGGAATTGCACAACATTTTCGGCGACTGGGCAACCGTTCTGGCCGCCTATAACTGCGGTGAAGGAAGAGTTCTGCGTGTAATCCGAAGCCAGAATGTAAACTACCTGGACAACTTCTGGGATTTATATGAACGGCTTCCCAGGGAAACCGCAAGATATGTTCCCAGATTTCTGGCTGTCCTTCATATACTTAAGGATATGGAAAAGTACGGGCTTGATTCAACAGATCTCGATCAACCTTTAGAATATGAAACAATCATTGTAACAAAACAGGTGCGCCTCAAGGATATAGCCAAAAAGATCGGGTCATCAGAAAAAACCCTGAAACAACTTAATCCGGAGCTTAGGTATAAAATATTGCCCGGCAATGAATATCCTCTCAAAGTTCCGCGCGGCAAAGGCAGCGTTCTGCTCGCATGTCTGGACAATATACCTGTTTCATATCTGCCAAGACCTGCCTATGTAAAGCACAGGGTAAGAACAGGAGAAACCCTTTCAACAATTGCCAGGAAATACCGGACCAGCATGTCAAAAATTGCCAGGGCAAATAAGATATATAAACGAAATTATATAGTTGCTGGAACAATACTTAAAATACCGCAAAAAGGAACTATTATTCCCAAACCGAAAAAATATAATAAATCAAAATATGGGCAAGCAACCACTCATATTGTTAAAAGCGGCGATTCGCTCTGGATTATTGCCAGACGTTATGGTACAACAACAAAAAAAATTCAGGGAACAAACAAGCTGTCTTCAACAAATCTTCATATAGGACAAGTCTTGAAGATACCGGGGCGTAATATAGAAAATGCGTCAGGTAAAAGTCTTGGAATATACAGGGTAAAACGAGGAGACAGCCCTTTTACTATTGCAAAGCTGCACAATATGCCTCTCGAACGTTTTCTACGCGTAAACCGCCTGACACCAAGAAGCAAAATATATCCAGGGCAAAAATTATATATCGAATAGACTGCGCCCCCGTAGCTCAGTGGATAGAGCAATGGATTCCTAATCCATGTGCCGCAGGTCCGATTCCTGCCGGGGGCACCAATAAAAATCTTAATTTGTTCCCAAAAGCATATCACCAAAGGTCTCCAAAGCTTTATACAGGAAAGCAGATGAACGCACACAATAATTCAATAAAACCCTATCTTGATAATCCGATATCCTTAAAAATAGATGACAATAGACTCGATTTTGATTCAGTTAAGCAAATTGCTTTTAAAAAGGCAAAAGAGCTAACGCCCGCTCCTGTTTTGCTTGCCTGGTATGA
>JAIWAJ010000095.1:0-5713 GCA_048634435.1 Methanosarcinales archaeon | reverse complement strand
TTTGTTGAACTTGTCGAATGGGTCGATGTCATCTGATGAGAGGATGAATTTTGCTTTCATACCCTTGTCGCGCATTGCTTTTGCTATTGAGTCATGGATCATCCAGCCCCTGCCTGCGCCGATATGTATTTTCCCGGATGGTGTTTTTTCGTCGTAGACTATGTATCCTTTCTCTCTTACTACTTTTTTCAGGATTGGGTCAACTTGTGCGCGCTTTTTTACTATGTCTGCTATGCGGTCTGCCCAGTGTAGTGAGTTTTTGCCTTTTTCTGTCATTTTATCCACCGGATGTTATTGTGAATATATATTTTTATTGTAAATAAAGTATCTCAAACAATAAAAAGCTTGAAATTGTCCAATCTCACAGATATTTCATGATTTTTATTAAATGTGCGCCTTGATAAATGTTTTGAGTTTGTTTTTGCGCCCTGGTGTTGTTGTGGTTCGAGCGCGGGGGATACTACCAAAATATAATAAAATATAAGCTTTTCGCTTTATACAAAGTGTATGGATCCTTATGGCTCGATATTAAATGATGGAAAGAAAGTCGCAGGCAGCTTGTCGCTTAAGGAAGTAAAAGAAGTCATAAGGGAATATGAACTGAATATTGTATGTGAACATGGAGGTCCACCTTGTGGCGATAAATACATTATTGAGGCAGAAGGTCTGGGAGATAAATATTGCCTGATAATACTATGTGCTTCTGATGATACTCATGGCAGTAATATTAATACTAGATCCATCGAAGATTATAGAAATGGCGTACTGCCTGAAAAACTGCTTGACCCGGAGCATGACCCATTCTACAGTGCTATTGTCAAAACAAGAGATTTGGAGAGAGAATTGCAAGAGACAGGAGTACACAACTATGATCAAGTAAAGGAATTGATAGAAGGATGGAATATCAAGGCTGTAAATAACTACGATAATCCATTTGGGTATAAAATTGTGGTTGGTTTACTTTCTGATACTGAGACTGCCCCAAGTACTCTTGATAAAGAATCATTGAAAGAGGCAATATTACATATTCTGAAGTTTGGAGAAATTGTTGATGCGCTTATCGAAGAAAAACAGAAACGGGGAGAGTAATCAGTATATACAATAAAAAAGAGATGAAAGCACTCTGGCGGGATGTGCCAGAGTGCCTGTGGGTTTTGTTTTTGTTCGGCTTTTTTCAGTTTCTGTTTTTGTTCCACTTTTACTCGGGAATGCCTGGTGGATCTATATTTTCGTCACTGAATATGTCGTCGAGGTTCGGGTCAGGATTTGTATCCTCCGGTAGGTTATCTTGTTTTTCTGTGTCTTCTGTGGTTTTGCATTCGCATCTGCACGTGCCTTCAATGTAGCCTTCAGGACATGTTTTGTCGCATACATAGGTGCAGCATATGCCGTCTTTTGTGTATTCGCCTGTGTCGCATGTGTCGCTTGCTGTGCATCCGCATGTGGCAGCTACTATTGCAAACAGGAGGACGAATGTCAGGGACAAAGAGTGTGTTTTCATTTGTATCGCCTCCGTTATTCCTCTGGCATGGCTGGCGGTTCGATTATGTTGCCCCCACCGAGCCTGCAGTAGTCGGTTGCTTTGATTGCAATGCCGTAATTTATTTCTGATTCCTGGAATTGATAGTCTTCTTCAATTTTTTTCCAACTCTGTTCTTTTGCAACCCATTTATATAGTTTTTCAAATTCGCAGGTGCCTTTGATTTCTTTCAGGTAGCCGCCGACCATGTCTTCTGTTACCGGCAATAGATTCCAGCCGCTGTACAGCTCAAGTTCGTTATATGATACGTTCCTGTTGATTTTTATGCGCAATTTGGAGTCATCGTATGAGTATATCCAAAATGCATGTTTTGCGAGATATTCGTAGAATTCACTTCCAAGTATTTCGCGCGCCTGTTTTATTGTGACGTATTTCTTTTCTTTTGGAAGGTATACGAAGCCAAGCAGTTTTTTGTTGCCTGCGCCTGTTAGTTCCATGAATTGTATTAGTTTGCCTGGGAGAGATATAAGGTTCCAGCCTTTGTAGAGCTGGATAGTTGTCTCTTCACCCGGAGGCATCGGCGGCTGAATCTCCGGCTCGATTATTAGTGTTGCATGGTCTGTGTCGCGCACATAGGGGCTGTTTTTCTGTTTGGCTGTGACGCTGAATGTGTATTTTTTGCGCGGTCTTATTTTCACAGAGGGTGCTACAACTTCTACTGGCTGTGCGGTTACTTTTGCTGTGATTATGTTGTCAACTGCAACTGCTTTTGATATTTGCGTCTCTTGTTGCGTTATTGTGATATGAAATGGTGTGACTTTCAGTTCAAATGTCTCTGTGTCGCCTGCAGCAAGAATTATTGTTTTGGGGTATTCTTTCTGGAAAGGAAGGTTCGTGACTATGATGTCGTATGTGTAGAGTGGTTGTGCAGATGTAGTCGGACAATCCTGCTGGCTTTCGTCGCACTCTGTATCTGTCGAGAGTTCCGGATGCTTGTCAGTTACTGTTATTTTGTATTCTGCGGATTCGTGGTATGAGATTGTTCTCGTATCCGGGGATATTTTTATGTCCACGAAGTCAGTATGTGTTGCTTTTCTTATGATGAAAATACCTTTTTTGCCGTCTAACTGAACAAGGGTGATTCTTGCGCCAAATACTTCTTTTGTCTCGCCAGTTGACATTCTCAGGATAGTGGCTGTTGATGTCTGGACCGTATCTATGCGCGGGTTTATTATTTCGAGTGTTGCTATGGGTTTTTCGCCGATGCATCTTGCTGCTACATCATCTGTGCTGTCATCCTGCTCTGCGGCTGCACATCTTGGGTACATTATATTGTTTAGCCTTAGGCGCATATTGTTGTAGTCTATGACATGTGCTGTCTCTCCGATGTGCAAATCGAATTTTTCATTTAGGTGTACATATTTTGTCTGGAGTGGCTGTACATAGAATGTCTTGTATTGCATTGCTTTCTGGTCTCTTGTGTCGTATGCGACGAATTTGTATGTGTGCCTGCCGGGTTGTGTTTCTGTGACGATCCATGTATGTTCGCATCTTGTTTTCCCGTCGCAGTTATGGGCATACCTGTAGGCTATGAGTTCGGATTGGACAAGTTCTGGCCTGTTGACTTCTTCTTCTGTTGGCTCGCCTGCGGATCCTGTTTCTGGTGCCTCGTCTACGAGGACCATGCCAGTGGATTCGTCTTCTTCTGCCCCGCCAGAGGGCTCTGCGTAGGCAGTAATTGGTTCTGGCTGCGCGGTTGTTGTTGCACTAACTGATACACCTTGTCCCCCGCCTGCGCTGCCGCTGGATACAGATGTTACTGTGATAGGTCCTATCGTATGGATGGGTTCTCTTACTTTATAGAATGCTATTGACTTCAGGCCAATGTCGTCTGCTGCTGACATGTGCACTTTGAACTCTTCTGTGGCTGTTGGTGTGTTGGGGGAGATACTCACAGATGTTATTTTGGGTGGATAATCTCCTGTGTCTATTACTTTGAATCTTGTTTTTGCGCTGGCAGTCTCTCCGCCTGCGCCTGTTGCTGTTGCAGATACCATGTATTCACCGTTCCTGCTTGTTCCATAATATGTTCCTGTATATGTGCATGAGCAGAACGGCGCGCAATTGCATTCTGTGCCTTGTTCGCACGCGCATGCGGCGCAGATGCAGGATTGAGAGTTTGCCAGTTGTATTGTTTCTACTCTACCATCTGGCTTGTATATATCTGCTTTTACTTTGAATTCGTCTGCCTGTATGACTCTGTCTTGTATGCTGATTCTTGCTGTGATTTTTACGCTTTCTCTTGGCCTGTATGTGTATTTGTCTGTTGATATGTGAAGGCTTGTGCCTGATGTTGCCTTTTTGCAGCAGCAACCTTTGCCGATACCGACTATTCCGGGTTGTAGTTCGCAGTCTGTTGTATAGCCTATGCTTATTTCATCTGCTTTGCATTGTTCTGCACCAGGATAAATTGGCCAACTTCTACATGTTCCGAAGGCATATCCCAAGGATTTGCATTTTTGATTGCATGTTGGTTCTCCGGATACTTTTACTGTCACTGAATCTCTTGCTTCATTTCCTTTGGTGTCTGTTATGCTTGCTGTTAAAGTGACTCTTTCTCCTGCATAACCAGAGCTGTCCCATTTGTAGGTGCAGTATACACTATATGGTGTCTTATCACAGTTTTCGTATCTAATAATTTCATTATTGCAAGAGTCATGCCAATTTTCTGACCTTGTACCTACCGCTGCACATCCTGCTGTACAACCCGCGCATGTTGCATATTTTATAAGCTGATCACTACATGAGTCATACCAACCTTCAGCGCGCGTACCTATTGCCTGACAGACAGGTTTACAGTGGTATACACAATCTTTTAACGGAATTTTCTGAATTATTTCTTTTCCTCCGCTGCCCGGAATAAGGAGATACATGTTATTTAATTTATCTGGACCGCTTGCGGTTGCTTTTACCGGGACGATTCCTGAAACAGTCTGCTCGTTTATTGGATTTGTGATTTGTATGCTAAGTTTGTCTTCTTTTATGCAAGCGCCGTCTATGCATCCGTTTGGGCATTTATAACTGATATTTTTTACTTCATCGCCATCACAGTAGGCTTCTTTTAACGTTTCTGAATTTGTACAATAATCACCCAGAATATATATACAATAATCATTAAAGACATCTAAACAATTAATGCCATTATAACCATGAATATGCTTAATAGCACTACCTTTCACATAATAATCCTTTCCACCATCTGAATCGGTGCAGGTGTAGGAAGGACAATCATTATCTCTTCCGTCAATTAGTCCGTCGCAGTCATTGTCTATTCCATCATTGCATATTTCTCTTGCTGTAACATAGTTCGGATTATTACAAGTACCCATTCCGGAAACAATACAATAACCATCGATATTATTTAGGTATTTACTGATGAACGCTACATCTTTCGCATCAACTTCGCCATCGTGATTTACATCAGCGGCACAACACCTACTTATATCTGATTGTGTGGGATAACCACTTATCCCTAATATGCTATTTGTAAGAAAATCTGCATCTTCTTGCGTAATTTTGCCATCATTATTTACATCTCCTATTAATTGATTGCCGCCGGGACATGTCCAAGATCCAACACTGGGGGGTGCATATGGCTCACCTGAGCTGGAGCTTTGTGCAATTACAGGGCTGGCTAAAATTGCGAATATTAAAGTTATTAAAGTCAATAATTTTGTCAATTTTATTTTTTCCATTTTTGTCAATCCTCGTTTATTTTTTTATTTTTTGCATCATCATTGAGAGATGAATTAAGTCTGAGGGTGAATTAGAATGAAACAGAATATATATCTTGGGTGGTTCAGCAGGGATGAATAGTGAACCAAAATCACCCATTTTCAGAACAAAGGGCTAAATTATTTCCATTTACTCTTTATCAAGAAACCATGGGGTTAATTTTATTTTTCTCAGGTTTCCTAGTTTTTCTATCTTTATTATTCTTTTTTGCTCTAATAGCAACAGGGAACGTACAAGT
Source organism: Methanosarcinales archaeon (assembly GCA_048634435.1). Taxonomy (GTDB): domain Archaea; phylum EX4484-52; class EX4484-52; order EX4484-52; family B79-G9; genus B79-G9. The sequence continues at coordinate 200 of JAIWAJ010000095.1, read as the reverse complement.
GATGTTTTTGGGATGAATGTGCTATGATATATCCTGTTCTGAGTTGATTCATTGCTGTTTTCAAGAAGATAGTTTACTATCTTTTTTTCTCTCTCGTTTAAAGTGTTTATTATGTCTTTTGTTCGTTTGGGTTGTTGCGGTGTCTGATCTTCCTTTTTTGTGGTTTTTTGGGGCAGGTATTTGCGCAGGCGTGTTAGGAT
>JAIWAJ010000094.1:0-5795 GCA_048634435.1 Methanosarcinales archaeon | reverse complement strand
GTGCCGTTTTCCACGTGGGGACCGTATTGACGGGTAGTGGGTAAAGGCGCCGAAGGAGCTGTAAGATTGTAAGAAGTTACCAGGTCATCATCGTTGCCGCCGCCGTTACAATAACGCCAAATCCCTGGACCTCCCTGGGCATCAACATCGGTCCAGGTGCCGGTAGTTGAGGTGGCGTATTGGAGTTTTTTCCGAGCGTCAGTCTGATTTTGACCAGCTAACTCAATAATACTCAACCGCAAGCGAATAGAATTATTACCAGTAACATCAGCAGGTGCAGTGCATTCATTGGCTAAAACTGTGCTTGGGGTCTCATTAGCTTCATCATCATACCACCGCCAATTATGGGACCAAGGCGAATAAGGAGTGTAGGCAAAATCAAAAGGAATATTGGGGGAACCCGAACTACTACCCTGACTCACAAAGGGCAGCTCTGTTTCCAGATCATCACCGGGCAGGGTCCAGGTTGAACCATTCCAGCAATAGGCATAAAGATCAGAATCAATATCAGACAATAAATACATTATTTTATTGGAATTTGGAGAGGAAGAGGCAACAGTTGGGCCATTATAGTCATTGCCAGACCCTGGCAAAGGAGAAGTAATGGCAGTAACGTCTGAAAAAGTACAGCCGCTATCTGTACAGGTTGCTTTGGAGTATTCTGGGTCAAAACTTGGCGCTGAATCACCTATTAAAAACATAGCATTGGTATTAAATCTTTCCCAGGCAACATCACTGTTTTGAGGCTCTCCGGCTTCAATACCGAGATTATTATCCCCAGTAGTCCAGCCAGCTGTAGAGCCATTGGCTTTCCAGATAAAAGAGTGAAACTCATCTCCGTCATCAGTGATATCCAAGGCAATTCTGTTGCTTATCGGCGAGGATGTAAGTCGAATCCACCAGTTCTGGTTGCCAGTGCTGATTCCGGCTGTAGCTGAAGCATCCCAGCCAGTGCCGGTAACATATCTTTTATAAGACCACTCCCCGCCTGTGCCAGCAGAAAAAGCCATCAGGGCATTACCGGAAATTTCTTCCCAGGACGCATCAGCGCAACGTCTGACCGAACAACCGGCACTGCCAGTAGTCTCAGCAGTATTCCCCCAGGAGCTTCCGTCCCAGATGGCATTGTAAACTTCATCGCCTGAGGTAGCAACAGTTAATAAAAGCTGATTTGTTCTTGGGTCATTAAGCCTGTCTCCACGGGCTTTCAAAGAAATCCATCTTGGGGTGCCGGTGAGAGTTCCTAGGGTAATATTATTCGTTCCATCAGTGGGGGAGCAGTTTGAAACCGGACCCCAGGAGGAACCATTATAGTAGCAGTAATAAACCTTGCTGGCAACATTGTTGGCATAAACAACCATTACACGCCCTTTCAACTGCTCATAGGCAATATCAAAAGCCTGGGCGCAGAGAGTTGGAGCAGAGTCGCAGTCCATCGTTCCAATAGCTGTAACATTGAACTGATTAACAAAATCTTCATCGCCAGCAGTCATGTCATCACAACTAGTTGTATCACCGGCGCCAACAGCACTGCATTTAAGAATATCCAAGCGGCCATTGTCTTTTAAATGACCTATCATTTTTTCATCACGAGTGGGCGCAGCCACGATTCTAATAAAACGAATGGCGCTGGCCGCACTTGAAGGACCTGAGATCTCACTTCCCTGGCCGGCGAAACTGTTATCAGTGTAGGTCTGAAATTTTGGCACACCCGCGTTGGTGGTATCACCATAAGCCAGGATGCCGGCATTTGTCACAGCATCAGAAGCGATCTGCCACTGCCGGGTTTCTTTGAAACCTGTGGAATTGATACTGAGGGGGCCGATAAGATAAAGGTAGGGGCTTATGAATGGTGCCTTAAACTGGTAACTTTGTTCATAGCTTTCGCCTGCTTGCCACTGGACATTCCAGATTATTTCTTTTGTGTTGTTTCGTGTTCTTGTTCGTGTTGTTTCCTGTGTTATAATCTCAAAACTTTCTGGTACCTGTTCCACTATCTGCCCGTTGAAATCCTGGTTGGCTTTGATTATGAATCTCATCTCATAGGTGACTGGCGGATAGATTCTGGTTGGACCGATTCTCTCGATGTCAAATGGTACAGAATGGCGAACCTCAAAGGAATCATGAATCTCATAGCCGGTGTCAAGATTGGTGAGTTTTATCTGGTAGATGCCAACTTCACTTGTCAGGTAATAGGAAAAGTAATCCGGCGTACCGGCAAAATTGTTTAGTATGCATTCACCTTTCTGGACCCCGGGTTTTTCAATGGTGCCGCCAGGAGATGTAATCTCTAAAAGCAAATTAGCATCGCAAAGCGTATGGCCATCGTCTTTTAGTGCAGCCATCTGGATATAGGCTTGTTCATCTGGCAGGTAGATTGACTTGCCGGTGTTAACTGCCAGAACACCCCATGGGAATTCATGCTCCTGTGTGTAGGTTTTATTGCCTTTTGTCAGGCTTACTTTTAGTTTGTAGATTCCTGCCTGCAATGACCTCTTTTTGGGCAGTTTTATGGAGAATTTTCCATCCCTTAGTTTTTCTATTTCCGGTTTGATGCCTGTTAATTTTCCATTATGATAGACAAAGGTGTTGATTGATTCTTTTTCTGTTATGAGTGTTTTTGATGCTTTTTCGGGTTTGCTGTGAGTGGATATAGCTGATTTTTTGCCTGATTCTGTGAATTCTTCTTCTGTTATGTAGCTGAGTTCAAATTCAGGGTTTTCGTTTAAGCTGAAGTGGTTTTTGGCTGCGGTTAATACCGGTGTTATTTCCTGTGCTAGGGGGGTTGTGATATTGGTTGCTACCCTGGTTGCTGGTGTCTGATTTGTTGGCAGGACTACAAATTGAGTGTAATTGAAGGCCGGGAAGATGTTAAGTGCATGGTTTCCGGAATAAGTGGCGTTTATTATGTAATTGCCGGAGATGTTGGGTATCCAGTTAATCTGAGCCCAGCCGGTTTCACTGGTCTGGTTGGAGCCTATTTGTGTCTCGTTTCCATAAAACATCAGTTCCTGAGATGGTATAGGGGTCAGGTTTTCGTATGTTAACAGAGCTTTTATGTCAAGCATCTGCCCTGAAACTATTGAATATGCGCCCAGGACTAGTTCATGCATCTTTGAGGGGATGTATGGAGTTGTGGTTGATGCGGTGTTTGTTGGTGTCTGATTTGTTGGCAGGACTACAAATTGGGTGTGATTAGAGTTAGGGGATGAATTAAAAGCCTGGTTTATGCCATCGGTTGCGTTACATGAAAGGTTTGTATAGTTACCGGTGTTATTTATTGCGTGGGCTATGTAAATCGCCGGGAGAAGGAGTAGTAAGACTAAAGAGAATGTCAATAGTTTTGGTGTTGCTGTTGATTTAGTCATTCATCTCATCTTTTTTTTGTTGATTTCTCATATTTTGTCATCTGCTCACTGCCTGATTGCTTATTATGTCCTTTACAGTTACAGGATGCGACTTCAGCTTTAGTGTCGTCTCTTTTTTGAAATGTTCTGATTCTATGAGGTTTGATTCTTCCAAAATCTTTATGTGCTTCATGAGCAGGGGATAACATCCGCCATGCTCCTCTGCAATATCTTTTAGTTTTGCGGCACCGTTTCTACATACTGCAAGGTATATCCGGAGTCTCGTTGGATGTGCCAGGGCCTTATAAGCATGTGCTGCTTCCCTGATTTCTTTTGTTAAGCGCAGGTTGCTTAGGACGGATTTCAATACTGATTTTTCAGGATTGCTTTCCTTTGATTCCAGGAGAATTGTGTAATCTTTTTTTGAGAAAGAAATTAGCCCGATTCCCATCTCTTTTAGAATTCTTTTTTCGTTTGTGATGTTTTTTATTTCTTTTTCAGGCAGGGCGATATATGTTTTATGGACTCCCTGCTTATAGTAAGAGCAGGTTCCGATAGCTTGCGGGATTTCTGAAAGTTTTGATTTAACTTCAATGGCATTTAATGCCGTGTTGTTAGAACATATTAAGTCAACTTCTTCTTTTAGGATGAAAATGTGCGACAGGACTAGAGCAAAGTCTTTTTTCAATAATTTTTGAAGAGTATCTTTAGGATCAGCCATAGAAATAATCACTGGTTTTTTAATGAATAAATATATAACCAAAGAAGTATATAAAGGTTTTAGAATGTAATGAAATGGTTAAGTAACCAAATGGTTACTTATATCTCTGAATTGTGTTAGTAGATGTTGAATTCAAGAAGTCCTGGAGAGAATACTTTAATTCAATTCTATATAATCGAAAGCCAGGGATAATGTCCTGTTGTCGCTTACATTGGGGTCCAGGTCTTTCGGATTCCAGATATCTGATTTAAAGGCAATCTTAAGAATGTCTTTAGTAATAATATTTTGAGGGATTTTTATTTTCTTCTCAACCTGCATCTCTTTATCTACAGCAAAGTCTGCTACTGTGGTGTCGTTTGCCATGATTTTTATGGACTTTTTAGCCAAGGCGCCTGGTATGAATATTTTTGCGGTTAATTCATATTCTTTGTCTGGTGATACGCTGAAATACAAAACAGGATGTTTGCTGTCTTTTCCTGCCCATCTGAAATTTCCTTCAGACTGCCACCAACCTTCTTTTAAAGCATCATTTTCCTCTTGTGTACCAGCCATCTCTATCCTGCCAGGTTTTAGACATGGTATGCCAATAGGATCTGGCCTGATTTCTCTTGTTTCCTGAAAAACCGGGGTGGGGGTAAAATCGCGCGGCTGAGAAATTGGACGGGGCGGACCAAGCAAAATCGTGTTCTGGAAATCATCAAATTCTGATACGAGGGACTCCAACAAGTCCATTGCCTGTTTTGTTTTTTCCTCGAGGAGCCTGCCCTTTTCTTCCAACTCGTCTATCCTTTCCTGGAGTCTTTTTTTATTTCCAGCCATTGACTAATAATAGTAATTTAGAACTTAAATAAGTTTTGATAATTTTCGATAGTGAAGATAATGTGTGCGGTATCAGCGTGCGCTTTCAGGAATGTGTTTTTATTCTTTCAGTAATGCTTTGATTTCTTCTTCTTTTGGCAGTTTTAGTTTGTATTCTGCTATGAAAATGGTGTTCGTTATCCCGCCTAGCGCGTAATGGACTTCTTCTATGCCTTTGTCCTGGCAGATAATTAAGCCGACCGGGTCTTTTTCCCATGTGTATTTTTTGTGCTCTCTATACCAGTTTAGGTATTTGTTCATCTGTCCAACATACTCACTTTTGAATTTACCGGTTTTCAGTTCAACCAAAACAATGCAGGGGATGCCGCGGTGGTAGAATTCCAGGTCTATTGCATGAACCTGCCCGTTGATGATTATTTTTCTTTGTCTTCCTGATACTGAAAAATCAGAACCAAATTCTAAAAGCAGTTTTTCAATGTTGGATATCAAACCATGTTCTAAATCTGTTTCACTATAATTGTCTTCAAGTTTCAGAAAATCAAAGTTGTATGTGTTTTTGAAGAGTTGTTCGGGTATTGCAGGCTCTGATGGCATGGGCAGGGTTATTGTCACTTTTCCTTCTCTTTTTGCCTGATAATATAGTTTATTATGGATTTGCTCCCGCAACTGCCTGACACTCCACATATTCTGGATTGACTGAACTTCATAAAAATCTCTTTCTTCCTTATTTCCTATCTTTATAAATTCAAGATAATGCGACCAGCTTAATTGTTGTGACACTGTCACGACAATTGGATAAGTTTTGTAAAACTGGACTATCCTGTAAAGTTCATCTCTTCTAAAACCGAGGTCATATGCCAGGTTATCAATTAATTTTTCACCATAATCCGCTCTTTCCTTGTGCTGCA
>JAIWAJ010000093.1:0-5904 GCA_048634435.1 Methanosarcinales archaeon | reverse complement strand
CAAACTCTGACTGATTCAGATTGTAGAATCTCCTCTCCATGTTCTATCCTGTCTTCTACATGCAACTGAATAGCATCTTTGATATTCTCCAAAGTTTCCGCATAGACATCTCCTTGCGTGTAGCATCCCTGAAGTTCAGGACAGAAGGCAAAATACCCGTCCACATCTTTTTCAATCACCACGGAGAGCCTATAGTTCTTCATAATTTCACCTCAAAGATATCTTTCTTAGCTGCTATCTAAGGCGTTGGAACCTTATATTACTCGGTTTCTGTTTCATATTGTTTTGCTAAGTGCTCCATTTCGTAAACGATGCGTAAAAGCTCCGCCGTAAACATTAACGTACTTTCAGCTCTGCTTCGGTCAGGTTTTTCTAAGATATGAGCTGCTATATTCCCATGTTTTCGAATTAAATTAACCCATGTTTTCATAGGCGGTGTAATCTATCCTTCCTTTTCAATATGATCTAAATAAAAAGCAAAACTTTCGCCTTCTTTGGCACTTTTTTCTACCGCAACGTACATTAAAATCTTCCTGCATATTAACTCTGCCCCTGTGAAGGCAGATACTGACATGTTTCTACGAGCTTCTTCATATGCTTCGGCTATATCATTTGGCAATCCGGCAATATGTGGACCAAAGGCAACTCCTGGATGAATATTTCCTTTCTGATCGCGGACTGAACCATTCCCACAATTAGGACAAAGAACCCACCTTATATTCTCATGACGAGCTACAACAGCGCCTGATACTTTTGCACCACAATGCCCACATTTATATTCAAACCAAGCGTCTGGTGTACTGCCGTCTGGTTTGGAGATTTGTCTATGCCCTGTATAACCCATCAAAATCCTCCTTTTTTGTTTTTATTTGGTTTTAAATAGAGGATTAGGTTTTTTTGCATATATAATTATGCTTGTCACGTTTAAATCGCAATAACGTGTTATTATCGGCTTTAAATTACAAAAAGACGGGTTATTATCGTTGAATCATAAAATAACCATTAAAATGTTATTTGTTGTTAGAAAAAATGTGTGATGTGTTCCCAGTAAGAGGTGTGTCTTCTTCCGGTCTTCCCGAGTGAATTATATCCGCGGCAAGCTTAAGGTGTATCAGGTCCACCCGGGAATAAAAAGAAGTGCGCTAATGTCTTTTTTTATTTTCAGGTGCCCTGTATGTATATGGTTTGGCAGGAGTTTCATGGTCTTTTGTTTTGTTTCTTTTTTTCCTTAATTTTAGAATTTCGATTGACAAGAGGAGAATCACTACCATCAGGATGAGAATTATCGTGTTTTTGCTTATCAACTCTTTCTTATGCTCTTCTTCCTTTAACTGCAGTGAATGTGTGGTGTATTCTGTCCCGTCTTGTGTGATTATATCAAAAAGTATTGTTTCTGGGTGCCATGTGCTTGGCACGTACTGCACTGTAATTGTTTTTTCCTCGTCCTTTTCAATTTTGTTGATTTTTACGGGTTCTACGAGCCATCCCAATGGATAATTTGCGGGTATTACCAGGACATCTTCCATGGTTTTGTTTGAGACAATTGTCAGGTTAATCTCGCTTTTGGTGTTCTTTGCCTCAATCACCTGTAAATTATCTGTCCTGCCTATGGTGCTGTTTGAAACATAGAATGATATCTGTTCCCTTTCAAATGTGTCATAGCATTGGTGAATAGTAATATTTGCAGTTATGTTTCCTTCCCGGTCAGGCATCCAGTAGTTATGGAACAGGAAATGTCCTCCGGGTTCCAGCGCCTCTATTTCACTCCAGGTTGTTTTGAGAAGCCTCGAATCCTTGTAGAAATCTGCTCTCACTTTGACTGCGCAGCCGGCAGAGCCTGTGTTTTCGATGTTCATTGAAATTACCTGCGGCGATTTATAAACCTCAGAAGAATAATTAAGATAATCAACACTCCCCTGGATTTTGCCGCTTACAGAAATGAAAATTGGCGGCGCATACACATAAGTTCCAATAAAGAGCAGACTGATGATAAGTCCAAGAGTTATTTTCCTCCATCCAATATCATTCTTTTGCATATATCTGACCTTGCTTTATTTCGCCCGGGAATCAAAGATATTCCAGCAGCCAATGACACAGACTGTATTTTGGAATGTGCGATATTATATTAATGTTCCCTGAATAATTGCCAATAACATTTGAATTGAATGTAACTCTCATTTGAGTGCTCTCTTTTGGGCCCAGAAGAACTTCCTGTTCACTCAAGTCTACAAGGGGCGTTATATTCCCGCTCAAGTGAGCCTTTAGTTTTACAGGCGAGTCGAATGTATTTGAAACATCAATAAATTTCGTTGACCTGCCGCCCAATGGCACTCTGCCAAAATTCAACTCATCTGTCTGTGCAGCAAAACCTATTTTAGTATCCGGGCCGGATATTTTTATGACCTGGGCAGACATATTGAATTGCGTCGTATTTTTTGTGAATAAGTATCCTGGAGCTGCCAATGCCAGTGCCAGTACCAGAACAAATGTTAATATGATAATAAATTTATTCCCTGACATTAATCCATCCTCCAGTATACGTAAAGGCCTAATAGCAGCATAATGATTATAACAAGCCACCACGGGAACTCATGTTTTGGTTCCGGCTTGGGTATGTCCTTTGGAACTGTTATGACAGAAGGCACGTTTATTGTCTGCTCCTTGAGAGCGTTGCCGGTAATATAGTTGACATTGGAGTTGGCTTTATATTGCCCGGATTTGATGCCGTCATTTTCAAGCCAATAGCCAGATAAAATTGCAACGTCTCCCGGCTTCACTTTTTTCAGCTGGCCATTTGCTATGTTTTCGGCAACCATCCCGAAATTGTCAAAAAGCTTGACCATATCCAGCCTTGCAGTAATTGTGGTTGTACCTGTATTTTTGAAGAGAACGTCAACTCTTACTTTGTTTTCTGCTACTCTTTCTGCTTCCATGTCAATTATATTCCCATCCCGAATCGCGTATCCCGGAACTTTTAAAACAAATATAACTCTTGTGACTCCAATTGAAGATATTCCGGCTCCGGATCCGCCTGATTTTAGCTGCGGCTGCAGGTTGATTGCACCTGCATGATAACCCGGGTCTGCGTCTTTCGGGACTTTAACAATTAATGTAACTTTCCTGTTGTATCTTACAGAAGTGCCGTCTGGCAAAGTTACTAATTGCGTTTGCGTTGGTGAAACCAGTATTGATTTTTGCGGAAATGTAATCCATGAAGAGATGTCTTCTTCAGATGCTTCTGAAGGGATAAAAGTGTAATATGTCCGCTTCTCTCTCTCATAAATAGAGGCGTGGACGGGGATATAACTTACACCAACCAGAATATCCTGGACTGCATTGCTCATGACATAAAATTCCACCAGCCGTTCAGTGCCGCGGGGTACGTTTCCCATATCTATAGCACCTGGCGCAGCTCCTATGGATATTGCATGCGCCCCTGAAACTAATAAAAGGAGTGCAACTGATGTTAAAAAGCAGTTTAAGACGGCAAACATTTTATTTTTCATTGTATCACTCAAGAATCACACCAATCTATAATCTTTATGCAATATATTTCATCTTTCATATAAATGTCTGAACATCATTTAACTTTACGGTTTATATATCATTGTTTTATTATTTTATTTATTTATCCTTAACCATGGCTCTTTTGAGAGGGCAGGATTAACTGAGAGGCTGCGGACATTGATTGTATTCTCTTTTTTTTGCTTTTATTTTCAACTATAGACCGGGACAAAGGCGGTCAGACAGGTGTTAATCTTTTTTTCAGAACATTTATCTTTTCCCTCAACTCAATTGCTTTCTCAAATTCTAGCTTTTCTGCTGCTGTATTCATATCAAACCCGAGAATTTCAATGAGCTGTGAAATGTCGGTCTTAGGGATATCGTTCATCTTGCTTATGTCAAATTCTTCTTCTTTGATAATCCTTTCGTGTATCTTTTTCTGGATAGTCTTTGGGATTATGTTGTGTTTTTTGTTGTATTCAATCTGCAGTTTTCTTCTTCTTTTGGTCTCGTCGATTGCTCCCTGCATTGATTCTGTGATGGTGTCTGCGTACATAATGACTCTTCCATGGCTGTTTCTAGATGCCCGGCCCATTGTCTGGATAAGGGATCTCCTGTTTCTCAGGAATCCCTCCTTGTCAGCGTCAAGGATTGCGACAAGGGAGACTTCAGGCAGGTCAAGGCCTTCTCTCAGGAGATTTACGCCTATAAGCACGTCATATTTTTTGCTTCTGAGGTTCCTTATTATTTCTGTCCTCTCGATGGTGTCAATTTCCGAATGAAGATACTGGACTTTTATGCCTTTTGTCGAGAGAAAGTCGCAGAGGTCTTCTGCCATTCTTTTTGTCAGGGTTGTCACAAGTGTCCTGTAGCCGCGCCCTGTTTCCTTTTTTATGTTTTCAAGGAGGCTGTCCATCTGGCCCTGTGTTTTTTTTACGGTTACGGGGGGGTCAATAAGGCCGGTAGGCCGTACTATCTGCTCGACTATTTGAGCGCTCTTTTCAAGCTCGTATTTGTCCGGTGTCGCTGATACGTAGATTATCCGGCTGATTTTTTTTTCAAATTCGCTGAATTTCAGGGGCCTGTTGTCAAATGCGGATTTGAGGCGGAAGCCATTTTCTACAAGGCTTTGTTTTCTTGAATAGTCGCCATGGAACATGCCGCGCAGCTGCGGGAGGGTCACGTGCGATTCGTCAATAATTGTGAGAAAGTCTTTTGGAAAGAAGTCTATGAGTGTGTTTGGGGGCTCACCCCTGGCTCTTTTGTCAAAGTGTCTTGAGTAGTTTTCTATTCCCCCGCAGTAGCCTGTCTCGCGCATCATCTCAAGGTCGTAGTTCGTGCGCTCTTGCAGGCGCTTTGCTTCGTGTGTCTTTCCTTCTTTTACCAACTCTTTGAGCCGCTCTTTCAGCTCTTTTTCAATCGAGCGCATGGCAGATTCTGCTTTGTCTTCGGGCATGACAAAGTGTTTTGCAGGGAATATAAGATATTGGCTGTGTTCTGATACTGGCTTTAATGTAATCCTGTCAAGCATTCTTATTCTTTCTATTTCGTTGCCGAACATCTCTATTCTCAGGACCGCGTCTTCGTAGCCGAGAAATATGTCTATTGTGTCTCCCATTACTCTTACGTTGCCTCTTTTTGGTGTCCTGTCGTTTCTCATGTACTGGATCTTTACGAGTTTTGAGAGGAGTTCTTTTCGCGGGAGCGTCATGTTTTTCTGGATTTTTACTGTCAGTTCCTCGTATTCTTCGGGTGAGCCAAGACCGTAGATGCATGAGACGCTTGCGACTATGATGACGTCTTTTGATGTGATGAGGGATGATGTTGCAGACAGCCTGAGGCGGTCTATTGTCTCGTTTATTGATGCGTCTTTTTCAATGTAGGTGTCTGTGCGCGCTATGTATGCTTCGGGTTGGTAATAGTCGTAGTATGAGACAAAGTATTCCACGTGATTGCCCGGGAAAAATTCTTTCAGCTCGTTGTATAGCTGCGCTGCAAGTGTCTTGTTGTGTGTGATTATGAGTGCGGGCATGTTTGTTTTTTCGATTATGTTTGCTATTGTGAATGTTTTGCCTGAGCCGGTTACACCGAGAAGTGTTTGTGCGCTGTAGCCTTTTTCCAGGCCTTGTGCAAGGCTTGAGATTGCCTGTGGCTGCGCCCCAGCAGGCTTAAATTCAGACACGAGGTTAAAGTCAGTCATAATGTTTTTTGTGTGTGGGATATATTTAAGTAGTTGGTGATTTGACTAAAACAGAATATTGATGTAATCAGCATTTTTTGTATCTTATGATAAATATCATTCTGGAAGTGTGATTACAAATCATATCTTATAGTCGCTTTTACAATTAAAAAGTTGTTGGCGGACTCTTTTTGTCTTAGGCACCATTATTCCTTTGCTAG
>JAIWAJ010000092.1:0-5913 GCA_048634435.1 Methanosarcinales archaeon | reverse complement strand
ACGCTTGTTGAGGGCAGGCTTAAGGTGAGTGATGAGATTGAGTTGCGTCCCGGCATAAAAGTGGATGGTAAGTGGAGGCCTGTTACGACGAAAGTAATGTCGATTGCGCAGGGTTCGCACTTCCTGAAGGAGGGAACTCCCGGCGGGCTTCTTGCTATAGGTACTTTGCTTGACCCCTACATTTCAAAGTCAGATAGTCTTGTCGGGAATATTGCCGGCTATGTCGGTAAGCTGCCTGAGGTAAGGCATGAGCTGAAACTGGAAGTTCACCTGATTGAGCGGGTTGTCGGCCTCTCAAAAGATGAGCAGGTCAAGAGAGTACTTGAGAATGATGTGCTGATGATGAATGCCGGTACAGCGAAGACTGTCGGAGTATGTAGTAGTGCCGGTAATGTTGCAGGCTTTAAGCTGAAGATACCTGTCTGTGCAGATGCCGGCGATAAGGTGGCTCTTTCCAAGCAGATACAGGGCAGATGGCGATTGATAGGTTACGGGATTATAAAGTAGGGCATTGTTTTAGTCTGTTATTTTGTCTTTTACTTCATCGATTTCTTCACTTGATGTTTCAGGCTTTTCTTCTTCCGGCTGCTGCACTGGTGTGGGCCTGAATGGTTCCTGCTTTTTCTGCCTTTTTTTCATGATGATGTAACCTGCTACTGCGGTCAGTACCAGTATTATGATGAAAACCAGTACTGGTGAGATTCCTTTATCTTCAGGGATTATAACGGGCGGTTCTCCCGCAGGAATAGGGGTATCTTCAATGCTTTCTGCGTATACTTCAGTTGTCATTGCATCGATTACAGAAGCGTCTACTTTTTTGTTTACTGTGTATGATATATCGATTGACTGGCCGGGGTTTAGTTCTGAGAATACTATCGCGTATTCGGGGTCATTTTCCACGATTTCAACGCGCCCGTTAGTATTAACCGTAATTTCATCCGTAGATTCTGCAAATGATTTGGGTATTTTTTCATAAACTATAAAGTTCTTTGCTTTTTTCTTGCCATTGTATTTCATTTTTGTTGTGATTTTCGACGACTCATTTGTTGCTTCGAAGTTCCTTTCTGTTGCTATTTCTGCTGTAATCGCTGCTGATAGTCTCAGCATGTTCTGGACCGCGTTCTCACTCATTTTTCCTTTGGCGAGGACTTTTTCAATGGCTGCCTGCAGCTTTGTGTTGTTGCGAAGCCCTACTCCCGGCACAATGTCCGGCCTGTTGGAGGCGGTTACTTTTTCCTCTTTTGGTTTGTCCTTCTTTTGTTTTTCTGTAGTGACATTCTCATCTTCTTCTGCAGGCGGCAATACTGGTGTTCCGCCCGGACCTGTACCAGGGCTACTAGGAGTCCCGCCACTTGCTGGTTGATGCACAGTAATAGTCACAGTGTCGGACTTTGAATCAGCGTTTGAAGGAGTGGCTGTGAAAGTGGCTGTAGCGGAACTCGTAAATGAAACTGTGCATGTAAGTGATGAGCTGCCTCCGGCGGAAACAGAAGATATTGTATCGCACCCGCTCTGTATGGATGCTCCTCCTCCCAAGACAGTCAGAGCTACAGACTTTGCGGAAGTTCCGCCGGTATTTGGGATGTCCAGGCTGAATACTTTACCGGAACCTGCAGCAACATTGCTATAAGAGGTGGGAGTGACTGATATGGATATTGATGGCGGGAGGACAACATCAAAACTTGAGGATTCTGCTGTGGACGGAGAACCCGTGATCTGAATGCTTGCTTTTATTTTTACATCACTTTGAGTCTGCGATATCTGGGCAGTGGTCCATGTGACACTTGCTGTACCTTCGGAGAATGATTTAGATGTGCCTTCTTCTGTGGAAAATCCTGAAGGCAGGTCTATCAGATTGACTGAGCCGGAGCCGGACAGCCCGGAAACCTGTATATTGAATGTTCTTCCTTTCATTACAGTTCCTGTATCTGCGCCTGACTGCGATACAGTAACTGTTGCTGCGTATGACATTACTGGAACAGCCAGCAAGACCAGTAAAAAACTCACGATAAATGCCTTTGTTTTCATATAATCACCATCCACCTAAAACATCTTGTCTCCTATTCTAAACCATTCTGTTTTTCTCTCGGTGACAGAACCGTCTTTAATGTTTACCTGAACCATGTATTCTCCTTTATCCCAGCCACCGCCTATTGGATAGAGGGTCACGATCGCATAACCATCGTCGTATGTCTTGTTGTTGTTGGTTATGGAAACACCGTAATCACTTCCTTGTGTCAGTATGCTTCCACCCATAAATCCAAAGGACATAACTCTTTCAACAGAAAGGTTTGCTCCTCCGACGGCACTCTGGTTGAAGTTGTAGGCTCTTAACACGACAGTCACGTTGTCTGATGTATTGAATGGGTTTTTCCATGAGTCCCTGTCTTTTCTGAGAAGCATGTGAGTGTCATTGAAACGCTCAATATCCCAGTTCGGCTGGTATGACCAGTCTGCCTCAACAGAATCATCCTCATCACCGTCGTCATTCAAATCTTTTCCCATTTCTGACTCGTTCCAGGTTACTTCATTGCCAAACCTTACACTTCCACACCATATACTATTTGGCAGGTCGCCTCTTCTCTCTCTCATCGCATTACTCTCATCGCCATAGAAATCATAGTCGCTCTGACCAGCCTGGGTATTGCTGCCCCACCACTCGCGCGTGATATTCAGATCATCATCAACAGTTGCAGTAGTCAAATCATTTGCACCATCATTTCTGTCGTCAGAGATAACCATATAGAATGTATTGTCTTTTTCATCATTCCTGTTCAGGTCGAGGTTAATTTCTGATTCGTCTATCACTGCGAAAAGCGAAGGTGTATTGTCTGCCACTTCTGCGTCTATCCCCGGCAGGACTACTCCCAAATCCAGGCTTGTAAGGTCACTGAAGTCCCCGATACTGACACCTTCCCATGGGCCAGGACCTACTCTTGCGAGATACAGGTCTGAAGTGAAGTTATCTCCTATTGATACGCCGATTGCATCGCTGAAGTTTCCGTCTGCTGTAGAGAACCATGCTTTCTTTGCGCATTCATCGCAGTTCCATACAGAGCACATTGGATATTCCTTTGTGGTGTCGTTAGCCAGAAGGACATTGTAAGTCGTTCCGCTTAAGTTTAAGGACATCAACCTCCATCTTGGAGAAGGATTATTCTCAGGACCCCATTCTCTCACTTTTATTGGGTTCATCTGAGCCGGATCCACATCCGATATACCTAGCGAAGTTCTATTATAGTCCGGCGATGTCTGTATCTCTAAAACTTTGAGCGCATATACTTTACCATTGAAAGTCAGGTTTAGAGGATCATATAAATTTAGGGGACCGGTTTCATCACCATGCGTGAAATTACAGTCTGTCTGCGGATTTAGATAGATTGTTTGGTTGGTCGCATCTATACCATAATAATATTGCCCGTCAAATGGTGGCCATGCTTTTTTAACTGAGAAATTACCTCCATCAGCATCAGTGGGTGGTGTTACTGTGCATTCTGGCGTGTTATCGGCATGTAATAGTACGCCAAATATCACAGGTCTGTCAGAATCATTTATTGTGTATAATTCAGGAATCCATCCGTACTCATGCTCCTTGTAATCTGCCAAAGGAAGCTGCTTGAACCCGGAAATATATCCCCCCTCGCCTACGTGTGCATCAGCAAGGAAAGACCTCATGGTTATAAAAGGCCACATCCACTCTTCCATCAGTTCTTTCTCGCTCTCTTCGGATACTGCAGCGAGTCCGAATGTATAGATTCCATTGGTTGCCGAGCCAAAGACATTTGCCAAGTCTACTTCAAGTTCATCTATGCCGTCAATAGTATTTGTTATTCCCACTGTTTCATTTTTCTGGCCTGTTTTTGATCTTACAATTTCAACAGAGACATTTGCTTCAGTATATTCACCGGAAGGTTCTCTTACAATAATGGGGATTTTGACTGTGGTACCGACTTTGAGTTCACCTAAGTCATTCCAGTCGCCGGTCTTTTGGCCGTAAGCCAACACTTTTCTTGCGCCTGGAAATATGCTTAGAAGGGTGAGATTATCGCCATCGCCGAAAGTTCTTTGTGCTCTGTTCCCGTTTACAGGGATTGCTGTTGAGAAATTACTGGTGTTTGAATAAAACAGGGTATCGTAAACTCCGGCGGTCTGGTTGTCTGTGAGCGCAAAGTAAACAGTTGAGTCTGTCTGGCCGTCGCCGTCAAGGTCAATTCCTGTCTCGTCGCCGGTGTCCTTGTCCCAGCCACCGAGACATTTTTCTTCCATGGCGGTTATCTTGATGACCCCGCTTTTTGAGAGTGATGTGTTTATGAAAGCTCCGGTACTGGCAAGGACGTTTTGCCCGCGAAGGACAACCTTATTCCTGTTGATAGAGTCCACTTTCCATTCGCCATCGTATGAATCATATATGATATCATTAACTGCGTAAGCAGTCTCAAGAGACAGGTTGGCTGAATCAGACATCCACACATGCGTAGTATTGTGATAAACATAGACATCTCTCGTGTCATTAAATTCCGGGAAGTGCTCAGCAAACCACCAGTTTTCATGCTGTAGATTCTCAATCAAGTTGCGAACATATCCGTGATATACTGTCGTGTAATTCTCAGAATTTGCCGGCGGTGTTAGCACATAATCTACACAGCCATCCTGATTGCATTCTTTCTCACCGCAGATGCCATCTGCTTTTTTGACTCTGAATTGCTCTTCACTAACAGATACAACCTTCCAAGTTGTGCCATTCACTTCAAATTCATCGTTAGCTGTTAAAGCAACAGATTCCGTCAAGTCTGTTGACGTATTAATCCATAAATGAGTCGTGTTTGAGATAACATAAACTATCTCTCCTTCGCCGCAATCCTCGCCCCAGCAATCATCCCATCTTCCATCCTGCCTCACATAGAACCTGTTTGCGTTATTCTTCTCATATTTGTCAGAAACATTTATCTCAATATCATTTATTTTAATTCTGTCCGCAAGCACTACTCTAAAAGTATAATTATATGGATCACCACTCTCATACTTACCAACATCTAAAATCTTCCATTTTCTGCCAGCAATAGTGAAACTGTCTCCATCACTCAATCCAGAACTGGAAGTCAAATCAGAGGAAGTATTTATCCATACATATGTTGTGTTTGAGACAATATACACTGTATTACCACTCACATTGCCAGGACATTCTCCTGTTACCCATTCATAAGCTGTTGCATTATGTAACTCCTGTGGACCGGATTCATTACAGAATCCTGCTACCTGCGTCGTTTCATACAAAATGCATTGTACATTTACGAAATTTTGTAGATATGCTGAACTCATATTAAATATATATTGCGTATCATTACAATCAAAATTACTTGCAATGCCTCTCTCAATGAAATCATCTGCAGATATTATCATCTTATTTGCATCATCAACCAAATAACAGCCGCTCTCGTCACACACATCTCTTTTTCCAATACTTCTTATGAACCATGTCCTGCCTGCGGCAGCGAAATTATCACCAACAGTCTTATTCATGACTGAAGTCATATCTACAGGGTTGACAGTTGAATTATTCTCTACTTTTATCCACAAATGAGTTGTGTTAGAGACAATATACGTAGCATTGAAGTTTGCAGGACAACCACTCCCTTCCGGGTTTGTCCAAGTTCCATCTGTTGAGATACAATAAACTCTTGCAGTATCATTGCCGTTGCCGTATTTATGAGATACTGTAAAATTCATACAGTCGCAAGATCCATCACACCAAATACTTATCTTTGTATTATTAGAGTATGATACATTGTCGCTCTCTAAATCCCTCTCTCTTTCTCTATCTACACAAGGTGTTCGAAAATGATACGCATCCTCCTGCAAATGTCTTTCGTTGTCGCATCTGTCTCTGTCATTGTTAATATCAAGCTCTCTCTT
>JAIWAJ010000091.1:0-5929 GCA_048634435.1 Methanosarcinales archaeon | reverse complement strand
AAAGAGTATTCAGCGCATCCACTGCAAGCGTCTTCCCGCGTATTTCACTCATCTCAAGTTCTCTTCTTGGAATAATATCAGATATTTTTACGCCCATGCGCAGCACCGACTCCCTGTATTGGCTGAGCCAGCTCATCAAGCTCCTTATGCGTTTGCTTTTTCCACTCTTCTATCGGGATGCCATAGCTTTCATGTATCCTGTCCCGATATATTTCCGGCATAACATTATATGAGCAGAACGGTATTATCCTGCCATCAGGCACAACATAGTGTATAACACACCTTTTTACACGCTCAATATCATAGTTGTAGGTATCCTGAAAGTGCATTGTCCCGATAAACAGGACTTTTTTGTGAAAATCACCTAATGAATTTGTTTTCTCTTTCAGTATATTGAGTAGGGCGCTCTTTATATCAACACCATTTGGAAGCCTGGTCTTATCTATGCAGTGGTCTATGTTCTTGTGAATATCAAGAACGGCTTTCACCCTTCCAATCATCTTTTGCTTGAGCTCAGCCGATGACTGGTTTAGTAATGCCGACAGCGCATCCACATCCATAAAGTCAGTCACCGGTACTATCTTGCCACCCTCCTTGAACACATACGTCCCGGCACCGCAGTGAGGATGGGGAGTCATCCTGCTTTGCGGAATCCCTGTCGCAGATTCGAGAAAATTTGAAATCGGAACCGTCACAGGTATTGGATAAAATGAATGCATTGGGATGACGCCGCCTGTCTGCTCCTCAATTGCACCCAAGAGGTCAGGTATAGTCACACGCCTTTGCTCACGCTCAATCCTCTCCATCCTGCCAACAAACGAAACCGGCTGGAAATTTACACCCCGCACAATATCTATGTTTTCCATTGCAAAATCTATTATTGCGCCTATCTCATGGTCATTCACTCCTTTTACTAAAGTCGGAACCAGTGTAACACTAACTTCCGCATCCCTCATTTCATTCAGGATATCTTCCATATACTTATGATTTTTCGGGTTAGTTTTCTCACTCACACCATCGAATGAGAGATAGAGTACGTTTACTCCTGCTTCTTTATACTTTTTCGCAAGGCCATGTGTTTTTGCAATCCGCAGCCCGTTTGTGTTGAGAAGTATATACAGGAACCCCATTTTTTTCGCTGTCTTTATTATCTTTACAAGGTCGCTCCTGAGAGTTGGCTCTCCGCCAGTAAACTGGACCGCATATGCCGGAACCGGTTGATTGTTGCGAAGAGTTTTTAGCATGAATTTTACCTGCTCAAATGTCGGCTCGTATACATATCCCTGCCTTTTTGCATGCGCAAAACAGTACCAGCAGTTCAGCTCGCAGCGGTTTGTAAGAAAAATATTCCCTAGAAGAGTATGTGACTTGTGCAGCTTGCAAAGGCCGCAGTTTTTCGGACAGATTATTTTATCTGGGTCTGTCTTTATTTTCGGGTTGCTCACCCCGCTGCCATCTACCCTGTAAAGTTCTGCCCGGTGATAATAATCATAATCACTCCAGTATATTTCTTTGAACGTGCCGTGCTCTTTGCAGGTCTTTTCTATCCATACCTGGTTATTTTCCTTAAAGATTTGCGCATCAAGAATAGCATAACATTTCGGGCATATCGACTTTGTCCTTTTAAGAAACTGACTCTTACCTGTTTTCTCATCCATAAAACATATTTAGAACAAATAAAGATAAGTCTTTTTTGGAAAACCAGAGAAAATGGGCTGTCAACTCACACCAGTGTAACATTCGTATTCTCTGCATCATCGACTCCGTCAATCGAATGGAGCTTCTCTTCAACTTTCTCGATGACGCCGCCCTCATCAGGCAAAAGAACAAGCACAATAAGCTGCTTTAAGCCAAAAGCAATATCCTCTTCTTTCATATCCTTTATGTCTCCTATGCCAATCTCTCTTATCCCTGCTGCCACTCTCTTCAGGTCAACATCCACTGACTCAGGCATCACCCTGAAAGTCGCAAGCACGTTCCTTGCCATAACACTTCACCATCCAATGCTTCACGGGCCAGCAAAACCGCATTTGCTGCACGTATACTTATTTGAGGTAATCTTGCATTTGCTGCACCGTATAATTTCTGCGCCGCAGCCAGGGCACTTGAACTTGACAGAGCGCTCTCCTGCAGCTATGCTCGCTCCGCAACCATTACAATTCGTCTCATCCATCTTTTTCACCATTTATCTGCTCCCTGACTCCGGGAATTAGTTAATATGCCCCCTAAACCTTTATAAACTTTGCCAATACACTTGCTTTCATGTGCCCTCATAGTCTAGTGGATAAGATACAGCCCTGCGGAGGCTGTGGCCCGGGTTCGAGACGCACAAACATCTGCAAAGCGCGCGAAAATCCCGGTGAGGGCATACACCAAATTTACTCTAACTTTTATAAACATTGGCTTCCAATTATTAAAAATGCCAGCTGAAAGATTAAGTGAAAGTGACATAAACCGCCTAAGGGGTGTTGTCGGGCTCGGAGCCGCGGGAAGCCCTGGACCTCAGGATACTGCGGCCCAAAAGCAGGAAGAAAAGATTATGCCCAGTCCTCTGAATATGCCGCCTGTAAGCGCACCTGTCAACAACCTGATAGAGCCAAAAGAGCACCCAAAAACGCAGGTAGAGACCGAGCTTTTCGTAAAAATAGACGAGCATACAGAAGTTGCAAAAGAGCTGATTGAGGCAAAAAGAGATGTCAAATCCATTGCTGAAACAATTTCTTTACTGGGAAAAGCCGAGAAACTCAAAGCAGAAGCAATCGAAAGGCTGGATTCTCATCTTGACACCCTTGATGCAAAACTTTCAGATGTGGAAGATAAACTGACTGCGCCTGAAGGGCTTGAAATTCCGACAGAAGGAATTGATCTCGGCCCCGCAAGCGACGTTTCAGACCTCCACAGGACACTTGAGCGCCTCAAAGATGAACTGGAAGACGTTGAGTGAAACATGCGTCAAATCAATTACTTCTCAAAGCAATGTGGTAATATATCCGAATCTCAGTCTTACCAAAGAAATTAAATCTTTCGAAGTTAGTTCCAATCACGCTATTGTATATAAAAACAGAGATTCTAGTATCTAAAATAACCGGAATATCTACCCTGAGCGGGATATTCCATAAACCAAAGATTTAATGGCATCATATCTATCTGAACCGGGCTCAACTCTCTCAATATGAATAGTAGTAAGAGGAATCTTTACATCCCCATTGGAATATTTCAACTCTTCTAACCCACATTCCCAAACAGAGAAAGGCAACTCTTTTTTAACCTCTTCGTGATCTTCAATAAATGAACATATATCTTCTCCAGACTCGCCGGATCTTATTCCACCATATACCATCCATCCTAGATCTTCTGGTCCTGACAATACTTTAACAAAATCTCCGGGGTTGACTCTCGCAAAATCCTCTATTCTATCAACTCGCTTATAGCGTTGTCCATATTTTTGATCATCACTCATTTAAATCACCTAGTAATATTGACACAATTACTTTTAAATCTTTCGATTGAAGAGTAGTAAACTATGTTGTTTCTTGCGCAACCACCTCAAAAATGGTACAAATTGTACCCCTGTTAATACACAGTTCCGGGTCTCTCTTGCGAAGTTTCTTAATATAATCCGGGAAAAGAAATTCCCGGCAGAAAGAGAATTGCGCCAAAAACAAGCAGCGCACCAACAATGAACTGTATAATCCATGCGCAAAAAGCACCAAACCACGACAAGTCAAACATCATCTTGTAGACAAACAAAAGCAGAACAAACGCAAACAGGGAAGGCACAAAAAAATAAATAACCCCGACAACAATATTTGCGGCAATAACCTTAAAAATCGAGGCCTCACCGCCCAGGAACCTGACAGCAAAATAAAGCGGCAGCGTGGTTATCAAAAGAATCCCTAGAACCGCAGCAACCCCAAGAGTAAAAATATCCATAATCTTTCATACACTTACATCTTTTTAAACATCGGCAGATAACTGAACTCCTCGTGGTACATCTGCGAAGCAAAAATAATCAGCGCAGCACAATAAACACTCACTCAATCATCAGAGAAACAACCTCAACAGCCCTGTCAATCGCTGCCTCGCACTCCCTGCTCAGCGCAGCCCCAAACCCGACCATCTTCGGCTGCACACCCACAAAAACAATCTTGCACCTGCCTTCCTTTTCAAGATAGCCAACAAAAAGCGATAACGGCAGCTGATGTGTGGAATGCAGGAACCCCTTAATCCTTGAAGTATCAACAACCTCGACAGCGCCGGCATCCCTGCCAAGCTCAACAGCATCAACAACAATAACCCTTGAGGGTCCAAACTTCTTAATCTTCGACAAAAAATTCTCAGGCGCACTCCCGCAGTCAATAAAAAGCAAATCATCACTTGAGCTGAACCTCTCTCGCAATTTCTCAACAACAACAGACCCGACAGCATCATCACCGCGCAACCTGTTCCCGACACCGCACACCACGCATCTCATAAGAATATATATACCTATATACACATATCAATCTTATGCTCAACCACTTAGGAAACATCAAAAAGATAATAGTAATCATCATATCCGCCGCATTCGCCTACACTTTCCTCATCATAACCCCCCTCGTAGTCTACATCCTCATCGAAGAAAGCGTATCAAAACCAGCAACGTACGGAACAGTCAACATAGTCAGCTGCCACGCAGAACAATCCCTAATGGAGACATTAGAAAAAGACAAAAAACACACATGCTGGGCCCTCAATATCAAAGAAAGCGAATGCACAATAGGATCACTCAAAAATGCATCAATAAACTACGACAAAGACAAATATCTCGGCCAGTCCCAAATATTAATAAGCATACCCTTCATCCTGCAAAGAGAATACCTCTACCCAAAAAAACTATGCAAACTAAAAAAAGACACAAAAAAAACCGGGGCAATATTCACTCCAAAAAAACAAACCAACTCAGAAATAATAGGCACAACACTAAACATCGCATCCTCACTTGCGCTTCAGGCAGTATTATCAAGTAGGACAAAACCAATAAGCAAAGAATTCAAAACAGAATGTATAAAATCAAACATCACGAAAAAAGAATGCACAGAAAAATATATTGAATTTGCAGAAATTCTAAAAAACAAACAAAAAAAATACTTCAATGAAACCTATGAAAAACACCGCAACCACAATCTCTCCCACGACAACATCACCTACATCAAAAAAGATTATGATGAAACACAGTCAATAAACAACCGCCTTCAATCTGCACTCACGCTCGAAACCCAAAGACAACTTGACCCCTACTCCAGCCTCTATGCATCAGCAATAATAAACATAGACAAAACAAACATATTAGACTTAAAAGACATCAACTTCGAAAACACAATAAGCAGCATACACACAATAAACACCCTATTCCCCTCAATGACAAAAGAAATTAGAACCCTATCCTTCATAAGGGCAGTAGAAGCTGTACTCGTAGCAAAGACGGCATACAAAACACAGCATATAGTAGAAATTATAGAAGAAGCCCATGAAAAATACAAACCCTGCATAAGCATCAAAAACTGCACAAAAGAAACATTCGAAAGCCAAAAATACAACGTCTGCCTGAACGCAACCAATGAAATACTCACAACATGCACTAAAACATGCACTGAAAATAATAAATGCTCACAACTTTGCAAATTCGACATAAATTACTTCGAAAAATGCCTGGAAAGTGAAACAAATGAATCAGCTTAAAAAATCAATACAAGAATCACTCTGCGACGCAACAAACATAAAAACCGAAATACCAGCAATAATACTAATAATCCTCCTCTTAGCCACATCAATGACACCAACAATACTATTTCTAACAGGAATACTCCCCTCAGAAACCCTCATCGAAAAACAAATAACAATCGGGCTCATAACCACCGCATCTCTCATATTCACCATAATATACTGC
>JAIWAJ010000090.1:0-6190 GCA_048634435.1 Methanosarcinales archaeon | reverse complement strand
CACCCTGATTTAGAACAAATAACTGTGCGCAATTACAAAGTGAATTACAACACCCCTCCAGATGAACTAATGAAGGAAGCTAAAGGAAATCATGTATTCGTTTCCGGTGGAACAATCGCTAACCCATACAGCCGATTTTTGTATACAAACGTAGAACCGGATAATTTAAATACCATCACCATTAGGGAACTTATAAAAAATAGAACATATCCCGCAACGTTTGCCTTGGAACCTCAAAGAGAATCACAAACGCTAGAAAGTGCTCTTGAAGACATAATAAAAAACCTAAATGTATACGATAGGTCTGCAGAAAATTATAGGCTAAAACCAGACAGGCCAAACTGGATTATTGATATGGAAACAGATATCGATAAAGTGGAACATCCTTATGATGTGATTTTAGTCCCGGATGATAAAGATGAACGCGGTTATAAAGAGTTGAATCAAGTACAAATTGAAAAATATATTTCAAAGCAATATGTCCCGGCTGCAAATGGAGACAATTGGATTGTTGACTACGGAATTCTAGGTAAGCATGAAAATCGCACAGATAGTTCAAAAGAGGTATTAGCAAACATGGGCTCACATTGGCTCGCCGGGTTTGGTGGCAATACACTAATTACATTTGCAAATCATATCCCTGAAGATGAAGAAGGAAAACAGATTGATATTTATGGAAACCCGGAGACACTTTCAACATTATATAGGATGTTAAATGAAGAGAATATTGATGCTTATCAGGCAATTATATGCACAACAAGAACGCCTGCAGGAAACGGAAATGAGATTATCAACAATAGTCTGTGTGCATTGATTGGTTTAAAATAACATTAACGCCCTACTCTTAATTCTTCACCAATCTCTCTATCGAACTCTTATGTTCCCTGATACAGAAATTAATAAACTCGCCCATACTCTCCCTGCGCGCAGACTCAAGATGCGCAAAATACCTATCCCTTTTGTGCGGGTCAAAAGCAAACAAAGGCAAACCTGCCTTTAGAAGAATCCACGAATGAAGCAAACGCCCCATTCTTCCGTTTCCATCAGCAAACGGATGGATGCTCACAAAAATAAAATGAACAATAGATGCAAGAACCTGCGGATTAATCTTTTTCCCACTGAAATTCACAAGCGCAGCAATAGCGAACTCAATCTCTTCACTCGACGACGGCAGCTTCGTTTCAAACCCGACGATTCTCTTGGAACCATAATAGAATTCTCCCGGTTTATCAAGGATATTATTCATCATAATTCCATGCAGGCGCTTTATCTTCGGAACACTAATATCCTCTTCGCATATTGAAAAAAGCTCGCTTATTGCACTCCTTGCATTCAGAATTTCCGTAACTTCTCTTGGAGTAAGCCCGACCGGGTAATCTCCAAAAACCCGTGCAACATCATCTTGTGTTGCCGTATTGCCCTCAGTCACAGTAGTTGAATAGGCGTGCAGCATAATGCTTGCATTTACAAGTTTCTTTGAATGGATTTTCATGGGACTCAGAACATTAACCTTCTTTTCAAATCCGCACATTTTCAAATTCAGGTAATTTACATAGAAAAATGTAGAGTCATTCAGGTTCGCATCCAATAAAAGCGGTTTCTTCTTCAGCACATGCACAAATCTGTTTGCAGTAAGCACGTGCACATACTTAACAACAGTCGGTTTTGATAATCCTGTTTTTTTGATAATATCCTTTAATTGCATGGCATTGTTCTCAAACAACTCCTTAAAAACACGAATTGCCTTTTCATCAAGCAATTCATTGTAATCGATTCCTTTCATTCGCGCCCAGTATAGAAAAGCAAGACAATCCATCACTTCCCCGTTCTCCCTGTTTATCGCCATATCAACAATATACTCTTTAACTTTCAGCACCCGCAGTATATCAGAAACAGTTCTTTCGGAAATATTTTCAAAAAAAGCGTTTCTCTTGAGATAGCGCATCAGCTCTTTTTTCCCTGCATCATTCATCTGCGACAGGTAAAAAAGCACATCAAATTTTGATAATGTTTTCATATGGTAAAATATTTATGTAATTATGCTTATATATTTTGCGCTTTTTACGCAGTTTTTTTACTATGCGCATCAAAAGTAAAGATTTCACGTATTTTTAGCCCTCTATTGGGTTGATATTGATGAAATTACTAGAACGATGTAAGTGATTATTTGATTTTATCCCATTTATTATCATATTTTCCAGAATTCTCGTTAATGCCGCGTTCCAACTCAGACTTTTCATTAAGATCGCGTTCCAACGCATCCTTATATTTCCCTGAACCATCATAAAATGTTATGTAATATTTGTGTTCAAACATTCCTCCATTTCTCGGTTCTAATTTAGACATTTCATCATATGTAAAAACAAAGCAATGCTTCACGTCTCTATTCTCATCACAAGCCACAAGAACATAGTAATCATATCCTTTATTCTTAATCTGCTCTCCATCTCCAAGTCCCCAACTCCAGAATCCTCCTTCTTCTTCACGAAAACTAGCCCACTTTACATTAACTCCTTTATCAATTTCTTTGAGATAAATATCTGCATTTTTGTTTTCTCTTTTAGCACCAATTTGAGGTTCATATTTTAGCAATTTATTTTTCACATTTTTTTTAGCCCAATTATCGTTCATAACATCATCCTCTGTCTATTGAATTTGAATCTATTTATTTGTCAACTCTTACTATTTAAGAGTTCACGCTAGAAATTCCCTAAGTAAGTTGCGTAGTAGCTGGCTGTGCCTTTAGGTATGGATAGATGTCAATTTGTTGAGACGTTATAGGCATCATTTCGAGAATTATCCCCTCAAAACCAATATATTTATACTTCCCAAAACAATTCTAAAGATAAGTACTTGTCTAAACATGAAAATCACAGGTCATATCATGCTCGAATTCATAATATTTGCAATAAGCCTTACAGTACTGATTTACAGCGCAAAACTAATCACAGACAGCGCATCCCACTTTGCGCGCGTGCTCGGCGCATCAGAATTCTTCATAGGCGCCACAATCGTAGCATTCGGAACCTCGCTTCCCGAACTTTCATCATCAACAGAGGCAATGCAGTCAGGCCTTTCAGAAATAGTAGTCGGCAACGTCATCGGCTCAAACATCGCGAACATAGCATTGATTCTTGGGATCGCAAGCATCTTTTATGTCATCAGGACAGAACGCAATATCCTAAAAAAAGACCTTCCGTTTCTCATACTCTCGGCAATTGCGACATTAATAGTATTGCTTGATTTCAAGGTGATATTCATCGAGGGAATTGCTCTTCTGGCATTGTATCTTGGCTTTCTTGCAAATTCATTCATGACCCACAAAGAGCATGGAAAGCACCTGAAAGCGAAATTAAGATATTCCATGATCGCTTGCTTTATTCTGGGAATTCTTGGCATAATCTACGGCGCCAGATACCTTATAACTTCTTCAGTTGACATAATGTCCCGTCTTGGCATAAGCGAGGCAATTATGGGCTTTGTCCTGATTGCAATCGGCACATCACTGCCAGAACTTGCAACATCAGTAGTCGCCGCAAAACAGGGAAAAGTGGACATGATATTTGGCAACATCATCGGCTCAAACGCATTTAATTCACTTATAGTACTTGGCGCAAGCGCCTTCATTGGTACTGTTTCAGCAGCCGGTCCCTTTATTACAGTAGCGGTACCTGCAATGGTCCTTTTGACATTTCTCTTGGCATTCATTGTGCATGACAAAAAGATAACAAAGTTCGAAGGCGCAACCCTCCTGCTCATATACATAATAATCCTTGCAGTAATCGTGTAGAAAGTATAATAAAAAAAACGAAACTTGGGCCCAGACAGGTCAGAAACCAAACATCTTCTTCTCGGAATTGCTCCGCAAACATTGTTTCGCCCACCCGGGACATCTGGAACCAGCTACTCAAAAGGGGTCTGAATCGCTCGTCATCCCCCGCTAAACCAAGTTTCTTTGGTCTATTGTTTTCATCATGGTACCTATCAACCATTATGATTAGGCATTATATAAATACTTTTTGCACGATTGAGCGCGATTTTTCGCATTAAATCATATTTTTCAACACAATACCATATAACTAATACAAAATCCACAGGAAATTATTTAAGTATGATATAACAAACAAGTAATATAGAATAGCAGGCTCATATTTACAGGTGACATCATGCCAATGAAAAAAAGAGAAATGCAGGTCTTTTTCGAGCTCCTCAAAGACGGGAGGATGCCTGACAAGCACATAGCCCAAAAAATCAGGACCACCCAGCCAACAGTCACAAGGATAAGGCAGAAACTCGAAAGAGAAGGCTACATCAAAAAATACGGCGCCATAGTAGACTTCAAAAAAGTCGGCATCAGCATGCTCGTCGTAACAATGTTCAAGTGGGCAGACTACTCAATTGAAAAAAAGCAGGACGAAGCCCGCAAAGAGATACTTCATATGCCTGAGCTGCTCTCACTTTCAAGAGGCGAAGGCATGAGAGGAAAGACAAACATAATAATATCTGCCCACAAGAATTTTAAGTCATACGAAGATTTTGTGAGGGTCTTAAGAAAAAGATGGGGCAGCTATGTGACTGACATTGAATCATTTATCTCATCAGTAGACGGCATCACAAAAATATTCGACCCGTCAGAATGCATTATAGACATACTCTCAAAACACGAAACAGGCGTCAAAACAATCTGACAGTTTCAACGGAGAACGCAACATGATACTCATCTGCCCAAACTGCCGCACACCATGCGAAATAAAAAGAGGAGAAAGGCAGGCAGCATGCCCGAAATGCGGCCATGTCTGCAAACTTACAGATTCACCCCTCACAGACTCAAGAGAATTCATAAACTAGACACTCTTTGCGCAAACTCATCAATCTTCTTCTCATTATTCCTGAACTTCTCATTTGCAATACTTATCAGGAAATCAAGATACTTGCGCCCGACCATTACCCTCCCGTCCATGCCAAGAGGCACAGAAAGAGCATCAACTCCCATGATTTCCACAATGATGCGCGGCTTAACCTGGTACATCCCCGACCTCTTCAACCCGGTCCTCTGGCATATCTTAAGCAATCTGCTTGCACAATCAAGACTCCTGCATCCTACATGAAGGATCACAGGATCAAGCCTGAAAAAAAGAATGTTTCTCTTATATTTATTTACCGCAGCATCCACATCATGGAAAGTAACCTCCCGGTGCCACTTCCCGAGAAATTGATATTCCCTCTTCTTATTATCGACACTGGACTCGGCAACAACAATTCTCCCATAGCATGATGATGTAGTATAATAATCAGAAAGAGCATTAATTTTTTCAAGCAAAAAGACAATCTTCTCATCTACTGTCTTTTCATGTGCAGCGTCCTCAATACTCAAAAGAGCACCATCCTTATAATCCTCAAACTTCATGCTCAATATACTGCCTGGTTATTTTAAGAAATTATCCTCTACAGGTCCTGCGACATCGCCTTCAACTTCTCGATGTTGCCTCTGACTTCAGCGATATCATCATCACGCGCACTCCTGTCAATGCTTTGCATTGACTTGCCATCCACATCTTTTCTGATATCTTCTCTCAGACTATTAACAGCCAGGCTAATCTGTTCCATAGAACTCTGCATGGCAGGAATCTGTCTGATATCTCTTTTAAGCTTTGCCATCTCATCTTTTAATTCATCCTGCTTTTTCTCAAACTCTGCAACATGATTACGCCCGATACCATTCTGCGCCTCAGATAGAGAACCAACCTTTGAATTCATCTTATTCCTGGCATCGCCGACTGCCTTCTTCACTGTTGCATCAACACCAATGCGTTTGACAATCTCATCCGCAATTTCCTTTTTGAGTTTCTGCTTGTCAATATTCTGTTTTCCTGCCCTGGACAGATTGCTTATACGGCTCCTCACGCTTTCCAAAACTTCCTGTGATACCATCCTCCCTTTCATATTCTCAAGTTCTTGCCGAACCTTCTCATCATTTTTCCTGAAATCCGCAACCTGCCTAGACAGTTCAAGAATGCGCTTATCCCCCCGGGGCACTTTCGCACAAGATGCATCACCCTTCTGGTCCCAAAGCAACTTACCAAAAATATTTGTATGCGTTTTTCCGGCACCTTTGGAGATTGACTTCACGCTCTTTTCAAGAGCCTCAATCCTCTTTCTGGCGTCCACATCATCATCCCTCTGCAATCCA
>JAIWAJ010000089.1:0-6197 GCA_048634435.1 Methanosarcinales archaeon | reverse complement strand
CAAAAGCATCAGGACAAAAGCTTGAAGCCTTAGACGAAAATAATGAAAAGAAAATCCCGCACATAATAGAGATAGCATTCGGCACAGACAGGCCAGTCTTCGCCCTCCTTGACCTCCACTACACAAGAGACAATGACAAGACAATCTTAAAGCTTCCAAAAGATATGTCACCAATAAATGTAGCAGTATTCCCTCTGATGAAAAAAGAAAAGTTGGAAATCAAAGCAAAAAAAATCGCAGACAACCTGACAGAAAACAACAACATAACAGTCATCTACGACCACGGCGGCTCAATAGGCAGAAGATACGCAAGAATGGACGAGATAGGATGCCCCTACTGCATCACAATAGACTACGACTCACTTGAAAACAACGACGCAACCCTGAGAGACCGCGACACCACAAAACAGGTGCGCATCCCGATAAAAGACCTGAAAACCACACTACAAAAATTTCTATCAAAAGAAATCACATTCAAACAGGCAGGCAAACCAATCAAAATGTTATAAACTAATATAATATGTTGTTAAAGGAACCCTAACTCTCCCGTTCTCAAAGAGAAAATACAAGCATGAACACTCTAGCCAACTTTTCTTCGCTTGACCTAATAACAGAAAAAGCAAAGAAATAATTTGCAAATACCATAACAAACGCCAAGCAATTGCGCTTCACTCCACACCTTGTATCCTGCTTATAATCCGTATCAAGAATGAACACTCACCACATTCGGTTTTATGTGTTTCATAAATATCTCTCTTAAATAGTCACAATTTCTTTTAGACGCCTTAAATTCTGCTTGCAATGACCCAGAAAATAGTACCTCTAGCATCATTCTAGACTCATTATCTGCTTTTTTGAAATTATAATTTTTCTTTTTAATAACAGAGTGCAAGACACGATTTTTCAATATCATCAAGTCGAAATCATCTTCAGTGATAAACTGCTTTGCTTCCATAATGTAATTTTCTGAGAAAAACCATAAATTATCAAAATGCTCTGAGTCATCAGTTTTGGTATGATTTGTTATAAAAACATCTGTAATCCCTTCAGGAGAAACTTGCTGATAAAACTCAAAAATCTCTTCTATTCTTTTTCTAATCACACTTGAAATAGCTAACGAGTCCAAATATTTTTCAAAACGTTTCATTTTTTTCACCCACTTTTTGTTTTTCTCTAACTTCCATAATCATTCCTTCAACATAATGAAGTATATGACCAAGATAATTAGCCGCAAATTCCTCCGTATTGTAATTCCATTGCCATTTTTCTTTTTTCTCTTCTGTACTGTTTCTTTTCTTCTCATAGTATTTATGTAGAAGCTTACATATTACATCTTGTAGCTGTGTTGATAGTTGTATTTCTACAGAAGTATTTATTATTTTAGTGTCCCAATCTAGATTCGGAACCTCAAAATTTTGTTTTAAATAAATATGTGCTGCATAGTATCCTTCTTCTCGACATTCAAGAAAATATTTAAACCCAACATTATTCTGTATAGAAATTTCATTTATTTTACCGATCATAAACTCAACACCATCTAAGTACTTCACTACAAGTGTAGTTCGAACAATATCGTTTATTCTAGAGAACCAGTTATCGGGCAAATACCAACCATTTTTTGGTTCGTCTGGCCAATTATTGTTCAATAAGACATTTTTGCGAAATGTTTTACCTATAAAAGAATCAAAAGGCTTAATTAGCATTTCATGTTTCGGAACATGCATTAACAACGGGTATTTGTTTTTCATAAGATATTCCGACTCATAATCAGGCAAATTAGAAATAAGATGAGTCCACAAATCAGACTCAGCAAACTGCTTTCTGATTGTATTTGCGACCAAATCATAATGGTTTTTAAGCCTAGTATTTACTTCAACATTATGAGAAGATTTTAACCACTTCTTGTAATCCTCCAAATTTCTTGGTTTCTCAAATGTAGCACTTACTTCTCGAACCATACAAATCAATTCATCTCTTAACTTTTAAAGTTTTTATTTAATTTGCTAGATAATCTCTAATACAGAACTTACAACCATAATCTTCAGGCAAAAACCATGGAAAGTCTACCAAAAATTACCAATATACAAAATATAACAACCAATAGCCCAATTCTAACTCTACAACTCAATCCAAAAGCAGAATCTTCTGCGTGGCAACATCCACATTCCAGTACTTAAAGAACTCCTGCATATCCCCGAGATTCACTGCCGGCACAAGCAAACACCCGCGCCCCAGTTTCTTGCCCTTCATCTTCTGGAGAATACCGATCTGATTCGTCCTCCCGGTAAGAGCATACGAAAACTGGACCTTCCGCACATTCGACATGCCATTGAGCCCGTAATACACGATATGCGCCTCTCTCCTGCTTGGCCTGTTAAGAGTGCGCTTCCTTTTTTTTGCGCCACTATCATCAGGCATCTTCCTGGCACCAGCTGAAGGCTCTGCCTGCACTGCAGCCTCAGGCTCAAGCTTTCTTTGATTCTCAGAAAGAATCTGCTTTTTTAACAAATCAAGTTCATCTTTTATGCTCATAATAAACCCTTTATACACAATGATATCAAAACTATATATCTTTTTTGCACAAATGCCCTGTTTTTCATCCAAGTGACACAGTCACCTCTTTCTCAAGCAGCATTTTCACTTTATCCACAATAGACTCTTTCGGCGGCTCCTGCCCCACTATTTTGTAAGCCATATTCTTCAGCTGCACAGAAGCAGCTGAATGCGGCGAACGGACAACAACAGGCGTCCTGCACGCGATCGCCTCCCTGACCTTCCGGTGATTCTTTATTGTCGCAAGAACCGGCAGGTCAACAAAAAGCCCTACTTCCTTTGCAGACATCTCATACTTCTCAGACCTGCTCTTGTTTATTATCACACCCAAAAGCTTGCGCTTCTTCGTGAGAGCAAGCTTTTTTGCTGTAACAGCACCCAGAACAGCTGTATATTCCGGGTTCGTCACTAAAATAACTTCATCAGACGCATCAATAGCAGCCTCTGCCTCACCGCTCACCCCTGCAGCAGCATCTATAAGGATAATATCCGCACTTCCAAGCAGCCGGGATATCTGGTGCTTAAGCCCGCCGTAGTTCGCCTCAATATCACCTATTGACGCAGGAATTATCGAGAACCCTTCCTTGTGCCTGTACATTGCCTGCGTTATGAACGCATCCTCCTTCAGCACATCATTGAGCGTCACTGGATTCACAGCAGGCATCCCAAGATGTATCCCGAGGTTCGCACAAGTTACATTCCCGTCAATCACAATAACATTTTTGCCAAGCCCGGAGAGTACAGTACCAAGATTAGAGACAACCGTAGTCTTCCCGACCCCTCCTTTTCCTGAAATAACAGAAATCACTTTAGTCATCAAAAAACCCCGCTCTCAGATATAGTTAAGTCTAACACATATAAATGCTTTACGGAAGAATCAGATAAATCTACTTGAAATGCTGCCGTGTATGCGCTTCCTCATAATCACTCAGCCTTCCGACGTCCACCCAGTAGTCGCCAAACGGGTACCCCGAAAACTTCCTGTCGGATTTCAACACTTTCGGTATCACGTCATCCGTAAGATTTACAACAGACTGCCCCTTGTTCTCAGGTATGAACTCAAATATCCCAGGCTCAAGTGCAAATATCATAGTTCCTGCAAGATAGACCTCAGTCGGCTTCTCAAGAAACTCTTTTACAGAAGAATCATCATTTAATTTATATATCCCATACTCCAGCTTTTGCTCAAGCTTGAACAGCGCAACAGTCCCTACACTCTTGCTTTTCTTGTGGAAAGCGATAAATTTATTCAAATCAAGGGTAGTAAGGTTGTCGCCGCCGATCAGGATGAACGTATCATCCAGCTCTTTTTTTATAAGGTTCAGGCAGCCGGCAGTACCCAGCGGCTTCTTCTCCTCAAGATACGTGATCTTCACCCCGAAGTCTTTGCCGTCACCGAAATAGCTTTTTATCTGGTACCCGAGATACCCGATAGTCACGTATATATCAGTTATGCCATACCTCTTGAGATACAGGATAATATGCTCAAGCATAGGCCTCTCATTAATAGGCAGGAGCGGCTTTGGAATAGCATAAGTAAGAGGGCGCAGCCGTTTGCCTTTCCCCCCCGCGAGAATAACAGCTTTCATAATACCATCACTTCTACTCCTGACTTCTTCAGGCATTTCAGTAACAATCATACTTTATATTACCTTATAATATAACGTAAAACAACAAACTATTTATAGTTTTGCGCCAACCCCACGAAATCATGGAGCGCTCAGCCGGAATACAACCAGCTAAACCAAAAGCAGCCCAATGGCGCGCAGCAACAACATACAAACACAAAGAACATAAAAACAAAAAAAAGAGAAATAATCGGACATATTACCCAATTATCCCCTAATATCTGACATAGTCATCATTTCTCTACCATCATCTCCTTGCCCAAAACCTCTTCTAATTTCACGGGTGGTCCTACATTCAGACCCTCAACCTCAAAGCCATCTTGCTCCTCTGGCACCTCGCCTGGAAGACGAATATCATATCCATGAAGACCTAAGAGTTCTTTAACGTCATCTCCAGAATGAACATTTGGATTCAAATACATATCAAACTGGCTATAAGCAATTATATCTCCTTTGCTCATATCCACACCGACACCAGGGAAACAACTAACCAGATTCGCATATATTTCATCTGACGTTGAATCTGAATCCGGACAAAGAATACGTAATCGGCCTGTCTCAGGATCATATGTCCCTGTTACTCCTGTCGGAACTAAATCTCCAGACGGATGTGATTTTTCAAGTAAGTATGCTCCTAACTCATTCGCCTCATCTTGCGTTATACCCGAAACCACAAATACTCCTGTTCTTTCACTATATGTCAATTCTACCATTCTTACCATTCTATCACCTACTTTCCTAAATTATGAAATCATCACCGGACACAAAGACATTATCTTCTGTACACTCCGGCTATTCCCTCCCTTAGCCAGCCATAAGGCGCAACTAAGATTATTTGTTATTATACAATAACAACATCTAACCATTATGCACCCACAACTATAAATACTTTTCGGTAGTAAAAAATATATTTCCCGAACATCCCGCATCTTAAAACCACACAACCCACTACCTCAAAAACAAAACAATCACAAACATAGACACAAGATACACTGCGCCATAAAGAACAACTCTTCGCTCAGAAACCTTCAGATCCTTCTTGATTCTATTCTCGATCTTCCTGTCTATAAACGATGAAAACACATACGAATACACCACATACAAAACAAACCGCACAATACCATCAATAACCGGGCCGTACAGCGAAAACGATATCACAATAAGAATCAGGAAAATACCGGTCTTTCTCTCCGTCACCTCAAGAAACTCCTTCATCCACTTCAAAACATCCATACTATAAGATGACTCAAACTAATATAAATTATTAAGCATAATCTGTACTCATGAAAATTCTGATGATCGGCTGGGGCTTCAGGCAGAGCATTCGCGGCGGCATGGACGTCCACGTAACGCACCTCACAGGCAGCCTGTGCTCACTGGGCGCAAAAGTCCACCTCTTCCTCCCAAAAGAAAACGCACCCGACCACACCTGCAAAAACCTCACAATCCACAGGATCAGCATAGACACAAACACACAAGACACAACAAAACTCATCAAAGACTACAACGACGCAATCATAAGACGCGCACAAACAATCGACTTCGACATCATCCACAGCCACGACTGGCTCGGCGTGCCAGCCGCAAAAAAGCTATCCAAAAACAAACCCTGGATCCACACAGTCCACTCCCTGGAATACATGAGATGCGCAAAAGACACGCTCACAAAAGGAGCCATCGCAGACATAGAAAAATCAGGAATAATTGAGTCAGACGCAATAATCACAGTAAGCAGGCTCATGAAACATGAAATCTGCCGCTCTTTCAACATAGAGCCAAAAAAAATAAGCATAATCTACAACTACACCTCAAAACTGCCAAAAACCACCAGACACCCAACAGCCACCCCAACAGTCCTTTGCGTATCCCGCCTCACATTCCAGAAAGGGCGACCATAGCCCTATTTGTTCTAATCCACCGGTTAGCAAAAGGTAAAGTACTGTTCCTGGCTCCGATCAGACCGCTAGTTGAACAGCATTCGGCGTTTTTAAATGAGGTGCTGAACATTAATCCCTC
>JAIWAJ010000088.1:0-6206 GCA_048634435.1 Methanosarcinales archaeon | reverse complement strand
GCATTCAAATTCAGGCCAACCACAAAGCCAATGATCCCCTACGCCGGCCTGTTCGGAACAATTTCCTACGACTTCATTGACCAGTTTGAGAGCCTGCCCAAAAACAAACACGACATCCTAAAAACACCGGACTACGAAATGTACTTCGCAGACAACCTCTTCATCTGCGACCACAAAAAAGGCATCACATACTTCATATCAAACGCACTCATAACCGGCAAAAACACATGTGAAATCCTGAAAGAGTGCAAAAACACAATAGACAAATACACGCAGACACAAAACCAGGAAAAAATCCCAAAACAAAGAACCTACAAAAAAAAGAAAGTCAAACTCACAACAGACACATCAAAACAACAATTCATAGATACTGTAAACAAAATGAAACACCACATAAAAAAAGGCGACATATTCCAGGCAGTGCCCTCAAGGACAATAATGACAGAATACAACGCAGAACCCCTCGACATATTCAGGACACTCCGCCGCCTCAACCCCTCACCCTACATGTTCTTCATCAACTCAGGAACCTCAATCCTTCTTGGCGCATCACCGGAAATGTCCTTAAGAGTCAGCGGTGAAAAAGAAAAAAAAGTAGAGATCAGGCCAATAGCAGGCACAAGGCCAAGAGGCATAATAAACGGGAAAATAGATGCAGACCTTGACTCAAAATACGAGATCGAGCTGAAACTTGACAAAAAAGAGGTAGCTGAGCACGTAATGCTTGTGGACCTTGCAAGAAACGACATAGCAAGAGTCTCAAAGCCCGGCACCCGCATAGTTGACGAGCCATTTGTCGCAGAAAAATATTCACACGTGCAGCATCTGGTATCCAACGTCAGCGGAACCCTGAAAGACGACCTGGACGCGCTCCATGCATACCTTGCATCAATGAACATGGGCACCCTGACAGGAGCCCCGAAAATCAGGGCAATGGAACTCATAAGGCTGAATGAAAAAAACAAGCGCTGCCTATACGGCGGCGCTGTCGCATACCTCACCCCGCACAAAGACTTCGACTCGACAATAATCATAAGATCAATACACATCAAAGACAGCATCGCACACATACGCTCAGGTGCAGGCATAGTCTACGACTCGGTTCCCAAAAAAGAATACGAAGAGACAATAAAAAAAGCAAAAGCGTGCCTGAGTGCAATAGAACTAACAGGAGGCGTAGAATATGAAAATCCTCTTGATTGACAACTTCGACTCATTCACCTACAACCTCGTAGATGAATTTGAAAAACGCGGCCATGACGTGATAATATACCGCAGCGACACAGGCATCAGCCACATACACAAAGTAATGCAAAAAGAGAACCCCGGATTGATTGTCATCTCCCCGGGCCCGGGGACACCGAAAGAAGCAGGCATATGCATACAACTGATAAAAAAATACTCAGGCAAAATACCAATATTTGGAATATGCCTCGGTCACCAGGCAATCGTGGAAGCATTCGGCAAAAAAGTAGCCAGATCAAAAGAGACACTGCACGGCAAAACATCAGAGATATACCACGACCAGAAATCAATATACAAAGCAATTGACAACCCCTTCACAGCAGGCAGGTACCACTCGCTTGCAGCGCACGAAATCCCAAAATGCCTAGCAGTCACATCAAAAACAGAAACAGGCATTGTCATGGGCGTGCGCCACAAAAAACACATCACAGAAGGTGTCCAGTTCCACCCCGAATCCATACTCACACCGGAAGGCGGGAAAATAATCAAAAACATGATTGATATAGCAACAGCAAACGAAAAACAACGAAAAACAAAAACCAACACAACACACCCACAACGGGGCGGGTGGGGGTAGAGGACGGATATCACAAAGAACCAAGGGGGATAAACAGAAGACAGCACATTACAACCCAACAAAATAATCCAACAAAAAAAGGTGAAAAACCATGACTAGTATAAGAGACGCAATATCAAAACTCATAGACAAAAAAGACCTGACAGAACAGGAAACAACAGACATATTCACGCAAATAATGGGCGGCAGCGCAACAGACGCGCAAATCGCCTCATTCCTCACAGCCCTCCGCCTCAAAGGCGAGACAATAGACGAAATCACAGGCGCAGCAAAAGTAATGAGGCAAAAGGCAACAACAATCACACCTAAAGTGGAAGCACTCGTAGACACATGCGGAACAGGCGGGGACAGCACAGGCACATTCAACATATCAACCACAGCAGCCTTTATAGTTGCCGGCGCAGGCATCCCGGTCGCAAAGCACGGGAACAAATCCGTCTCAAGCAAAAGCGGCTCTGCAGATGTCCTTGAAGCACTCGGGGTCAACCTGGACGTCACACCAAAAACAGTCACAGAATGCATTGAAAAAGCAAACATAGGATTCCTTTTTGCCCCACGCTTTCATGCGGCAATGAAATACGCAATAGGCCCGAGAAAAGAGATGGGCATCCGGACAATATTCAACATCATCGGGCCGCTTACAAACCCTGCAAACGCAAAAGCGCAGCTAATCGGCGTCTATGACCCGGACCTGACAGAACCGCTGGCACACG
Organism: Methanosarcinales archaeon; assembly: GCA_048634435.1. Lineage (GTDB taxonomy): Archaea > EX4484-52 > EX4484-52 > EX4484-52 > B79-G9 > B79-G9. Next base: position 3,671 of record JAIWAJ010000088.1, on the reverse strand, counting down.
CACTTTCAAACCTGGGGACAAAGCGCGCATACATTGTCCACGGCTATCCCCTCGACGAGATAAGCACAAGAGGGCCCACGAAAATAACAGAACTAAAAGACAGCCGGATAAGCACCTATACAGTCAGTCCGGAAGAATTCAACATCAAACCCACAGACATCTCACAAATCGCAGGCGGAACACCAGAACAAAACAGCAGGATAACACTGGACATACTGCACAATAAAAAAGGCCCAAAATACGACATAGCAATCCTGAACGCAGCAGCAGCGATCGCAGCAGGCACCAAAGCAGAGACAATAAAAGACGCAATACCCCTCGCAGAAGAATCAATAGAAAGCAAAAAAGCACTCGAAGCCCTCGGGAAACTAAAGGAGATCACAAATGCAAACTGAAACCACAAACATCCTGAAGAATATAATAGACAACAAGAAAAAAGAACTTGAACTCAGGAAAAAAGAAGCGCCTCTCGAATCATTTACCTACAACACAAAAAAAAGCACAAGAAAATTCAGACACGCAATAACAAAGAAAGATTCAGGCAATTTCCCAAAACTGATCGCAGAAATAAAATTCGCATCCCCCTCATCCGGCAAAATCAGGAAAGCCACGAGCGGCGAAGTCTTAAGGATAACAAAGCTTTACAGCAAATATGCAGGCGCAATCTCAGTCCTCACAGACAAAAAATATTTCAGAGGAGACCTCAAATACCTCAAAATCGCAGGCAAAAACACAAACCTCCCAATACTTCGAAAAGATTTCATAATAGACAAATACCAGATATACGAATCGCGGCATTTCGGCGCAGACGCCATACTGCTGATCGCATCCGTGCTTGGCGAAAAAAACCTGAAAGACTTCATAAAAACCGCAAAAGAACTTGGCATGGACTGCCTTGTCGAGGTCCACGACAAAAAAGACCTGCATATCGCGCTGAACGCAAACGCAGAAATAATCGGCATCAACAACCGCAACCTGAAAACCATGACAACCGACCTGGACACAACCATCGAACTCTCGAAACACATACCAAAAAACACGACAATCGTAAGCGAAAGCGCAATAAAAACAAAAAAGGACATCGAATATTTAGAGCCGGCAGACATAGACGCAATACTGGTCGGAACAGCGATAATGAAAAGTGACATAGAGCAAAAACTAAAAGAACTGGCAGGTGCCCACATATGACAAAGATAAAAATATGCGGCATAACAAACGCAGAAGATGCAAAAAAAGCCGCAGAACTCGGCGCAGACGCACTAGGCTTCATATTCTTCAAAAAAAGCCCGCGATGCATAGACAAAGAAACAGCAAGAAAGATAATAAAAAACCTCCCCCCTTTCACTGCAAAAGTAGGGGTTTTCGTAGACGAAAAAGAAGACATAGTCCGGGATACCCGGTCATACTGCGGCCTCACAGCGCTCCAGTTCCACGGGAACGAAACAAAAGAATACTGCGCCCAATTCAACAACGTAATAAAAGCATTCAGGATAAAAGACAAAAAAGACCTTGATAGGGTGAGAGAATACGAACCCCACGTCAGCGCAATCCTGCTTGACACATACTCAAAAAACCAAATAGGCGGCACAGGAAAAACTTTCAACTGGAGCATGCTTGACAGACTGGATACAAAAAAGCCGCTCATACTCTCCGGCGGAATAACAGAAAAAAACGCGAAAACCGCCATATCAGCTGCAAAGCCATACGCGATAGACTCTGCAAGCGGCACAGAATCAGAACCAGGCAAAAAAGACCATATAAAGATGAAAAACCTGATAAACACTGTAAAAGGAAATGATAATAAATGAAAACAAGCACAAAATTCGGACCATTCGGAGGCACATTCGTGCCGGAAACACTTATGATCGCACTTGAGGAACTGGAAGAATCATACCTGAAACTAAAAGACAGCAAAGCCTTCAAAGACGAACTGAATGACCTCCTCAAAAGCTACGCAGGCCGCCCGACACCACTATACCTCGCAAAAAACCTTTCAAAAAAGTACGGCTGCAAAATATACTTAAAAAGAGAAGACCTCCTCCATACAGGCGCACACAAGATAAACAACACACTCGGCCAGGGACTGCTTGCAAAACACATGGGAAAAACAAGAATCATCGCAGAAACAGGCGCAGGCCAGCACGGTGTTGCAACAGCAGTAGTCGGGGCACTGCTCGGTATAAAAACCGAAGTATTCATGGGCACAAAAGACATCGAGCGCCAGAAACTGAATGTCTTCAGGATGGAACTATGCGGAACAAAAGTAATACCAGTAGACTCCGGCGCAGGCACACTCAAAGACGCTGTAAACGAGACACTGAGAGACTGGACAGCAAACATCAGAACAACCTACTATGTACTCGGCTCTGTCGTGGGGCCGCATCCATATCCCACGATCGTGCGCGACTTCCAGAGAATAATCGGCAAAGAAACAAAAAAGCAGATAATGGAGCTTGAAGGCCGGCTCCCTGATGCAATTGTCGCATGCGTCGGAGGCGGCTCAAACGCCATCGGGATATTCTCCGGATTTATTGACAACAGGAAAACAAAACTCTACGGCGTCGAGGCAGCAGGAATGGGGCTCAACACAAAAAAACACGGGGCATCCCTGTGCAAAGGCACAGGCGGGATACTGCACGGATCAATGTCATACATCCTGCAGGACAATGACGGGCAGATAGACGAGCCATACTCAATATCCGCAGGCCTTGATTATCCGGGAGTGGGCCCGGAGCACAGCATGCTGAAAGACACAGGGCGCGCAAAGTACGTCGGCATTACAGACAAGGAAGCATTAGCCGCCTTCAGGGAACTCTCAACTACAGAAGGAATCATACCTGCCCTAGAATCCGCACATGCAGTCGCCTATGCCCTGAAACTTGCAGCAGACCTGAAAAAAGACAACATCCTCATAATAAACCTCTCAGGCCGCGGCGACAAGGACATGGAGCACGCAGCAAAAGCAATGGGTGTAAAAATATGAGCCGCATCAATAATATGTTCAAGGCAAAAAAAGCATTCATCCCGTTCACTGTACTGGGCGACCCTGACTTTGACACATCAAAGGACATCATCAAAGCAATGATAGACTCAGGCGCAGACATGCTTGAGCTCGGTTTCCCCTACTCTGACCCGATTGCAGACGGCCCGACAATACAGCTTGCAGACAAACGCGCACTTGACGCAGGCGCAACCACAAACAGGGCATTCAGGCTCATAAAAGAAATCAGGAACTACTCAGGCATCCCGATAAGCCTTCTTGTATACTCAAACCTCATATACAAAAGAGGCATAGAAAAATTCTACAAAGACGCAGAGCAGTCAGGGGTAGACGGAGTCCTTGTAGCAGACATACCCTTCGAAGAATCAGAAGAATACACCGCAGCAGCAAAAAAGCACAACATTTCACCGGTATTTCTTGTGGCGCAAACCACAACCCCAAAAAGGCTAAAAGAGATACTCAGATGCGCCGGCGGATACCTTTATCTTGTATCAGTCCTCGGGGTAACCGGCAAAAGAAAACACCGAAGAACAGCGAAATTTAAAGCTGTTAAAACATGTGGTGGAAAAAATATGGCGGGCCATCAAAGGCGCCGAAACCCATGTACAGACACTTTTCCCCCAGTTACAAACGGATCAGCATCCCAACCTCCCCGAAAAACTGACGTTCA
>JAIWAJ010000087.1:0-6164 GCA_048634435.1 Methanosarcinales archaeon | reverse complement strand
CGGGTGCTCTACACCTCACCCGCAGGGAGGATTTACTCAATATTGATGTAGAACCGCCGGACATGAGTATTTATCAAGCCGGCAAGGAGGATGACTAATGAACCCTAACTCTCCAAAACAACTGAGTGATGAGATTAAGAAAAATGCTGCCTGCGATATTTTGAGGAGGACTGTGCCTGGTGTGAAGGATCTTCCTGCTGCATGCAAGATATTGATTGATGAGTATAAATGTGATATTGTGATGGCGCTTGGGATGCCCGGGAAGGAGGCGATTGACAAACAGTGCGCGCACGAGGCATCAATGGGCATCATTAATGCGCAGCTTATGACCAATACCCACATTATCGAGGTTTTTGTGCATGAGGATGAGGCAGAGTCATTGAAGGAGCTTGCAAAGCTTGCTGAAAAAAGGGTTCGTGAGCATGCGCTGAATGCTATTGATATTGTCATGTACCCGAAGAGGCTTGTCAAGATGGCAGGCACCGGGCAGAGGCAGGGCGGAGAGGACAGAGGCATGATTAAATGAAAGGTGATGTTATGAATGAGAAAAAAGTGAAATTAGGGATTGTTGCTGCGGAGTTTAATTTTGACCTGACGCAGGCAATGATAAATCTTGCAAAAGAGCACGCGAAATTCCTGGGCGCAGAGGTTGTTGAGACGGTTCTTGTGCCGGGGTGCTTTGAGATACCGTTTGCATGCAAAAACATGCTTGAGAGAAAGGATATTGATGCGCTTGTTGCGCTCGGTTCAGTAATCGAGGGCGCTACGAATCATGATGAGATTGTGGCGCAGCATTCTGCAAGGAAGATTATGGATATTGCGCTTGAGTACAATAAGCCGATTGGCTTTGGCATAACCGGGCCGGGGATGAGCAGGCTTGAAGGGCACCAGAGGATAAAAAATGCCAAGAGCGCTGTTGAATCTGCTGTGAAGCTTGCGCGGAAGTTTAACTAAGTGATATATTGAGATGATGATATTGTGATATTAAAACATATTAATATTGTGTTATTGTGAGAATACTGCTCGCAAACGATTCGATGCATGAAATGATGCAACAAGGAACATCTAAAATACCAATAGAGTTCATATAGTAATATGGTGAGATAGTAAAATGTTTATGTATTAAAATATAGAGATATTATAATAGTGATACTTTAGAATATTAGGATATTATAATAAAGATATATTAAAATGAGGATATTGTGGTATATATGCCTGCGCCCGAATTTGCAACAATTGATGAAGCAATCAAAGACCTTAAGAGCGGCAAAATGATCATTCTGGTGGATGATGAAGACAGGGAGAATGAAGGGGATCTTGTCTGCGCTGCTGAAAAAGTCACTGCTGAGACAATAAACTTTATGGCAAAATACGGCAGGGGGCTTATCTGCATGCCGATGACAAGGGAGCGCCTCGACGAGCTTGATATCGGGCAGATGGTTGCGCACAACACAGACAGGCACGAGACAGGGTTTACTGTCTCTATTGATGCTAAAGAAGAGACTACGACAGGCATTTCTGCACATGACAGGGCAGCTACCATCAGGAAGGCAATTGATGCAGGGGCTAAGGGGTCTGATTTTTCAAGGCCGGGACATGTTTTTCCACTGCGCGCAGTGCCCGGTGGGGTGCTTGTAAGGGCAGGGCATACTGAAGCGGCAGTTGATTTGTCGCGGATGGCCGGGCTGTATCCTACAGGGGTGATTTGCGAGATCATGAATGATGATGGCACAATGGGAAGAGTTCCTGAACTTTTTGAGTTTTCAAAAAAGCATGGCCTTTTAGTTGCTACAATCAGGGATTTGATTGAGTACAGGAGACGGAGCGAGAAGCTTGTCATGCGCGTGTCTGATGTGCATCTGCCTACAAAATACGGTGAATTCAGGGCAGTTACTTATGAATCAAAGGTTGACGGCTTGTGCCATGTCGCGCTTGTCATGGGAGATGTGAGAGCACATGCTGAAGTGCTTGTAAGGGTCCACTCAGAGTGCCTTACTGGTGATGTTTTCGGGTCTCTCAGGTGCGACTGCGGGGAGCAGCTTGCAGTTGCTCTTGAGATGGTTAATGATGAAGGGTGCGGTGTTGTGCTTTATATGCAGCAGGAAGGCAGAGGCATCGGGCTTTTGAATAAGATGAGAGCATATGAACTGCAGGATAAGGGGCTGGATACTGTCGAGGCAAATAAGAAGCTGGGATTTGAGGCTGATCTGCGCGATTACGGGATTGGGGCGCTGATTCTTGAGGATCTCGGGCTAAAGAAGATACGGCTGCTTACGAATAACCCGCGAAAGATTGCAGGGCTTTCCGGGTACGGGCTTGAGATTGTTGAGACTATTCCGATTAAGGTTGAGCCGAATGCTAATAATATCAAATATCTTCTGACAAAGCAGGAGAAACTCGGGCATGAGTTGGGATTGTGATGGAGAGGCAGATATTTTCGGGGCCAATGTTTCTTGGAGATGATCTTGAGTTTGTAGAGGAAGGATATGTTGTTGTCGAGGGTGGCAGGATTGCTGATTGCGGGGAGGGAAGGGAGAATGAAGGGAAGAGGGGGTCTGTAATTCCTGCGTTCATTAACGCGCACACGCATGTTGGGGATTATTTTTTGCGCGAGAAGTGTGTTGGGATGACACTTGATGAGGCATGCGGGAAAGGGGGGGTCAAAGAAAATTGCATGAGCGCTGCACCTGATGATGTCGTGTTGCAGGGGATGAAGTATGGGATTCATGAGATGGCTCGTACAGGAACCTGCTGCTTTTCGGATTTTCGCGAGGGGGGCGCTGCCGGGATAAATTTACTTAAAAAAGCGCTTTCGGGTTTTAAGTGTGAAGGGGTGCGCGCAAAGATTTTCGGGAGGCCTCTTTATTTTGGTGAAGAGTTTGTTGATGAGTGCGACGGCTACGGGGTGCGCAGTGTAAGAGCAGAAAAGACAGAAATGAGGTCCGGAAAATCTGTTGGAATACATGTGTGTGAAGCAAAAGCAGGGGAACTTGAGAAGGCTCTTGAATTCAGGCCGGATTTTCTGGTGCATATGAATTGTGCAAGCAAAGATGAGATTAAGAGGGTGGGGTCTCTTGGGCTTCCGGTTGTTGTGTGTGTGCGCTCAAACGCTTATTTTGGGCTGAAGAGGGCGGATATTGTTTCCATGCTTGATGAGGGGATATTGCTGTGTCTTGGGACTGATAATGCGATGGTTAGCAGTTTAAGCATGATATCTGAGATGGAATATGCATTGCGCATATGGATGAAAAACGTGAGCGCAAAAGACATATTAAAGATGGCGACTGCCAATCCTGCAAAGGTGTTTGGGTGGGATTCAGGGTATATTGAAAAGGGCAGGGATGCAAATTTTATACTTGCTGATGAATCGTTTTTGAAGACGCCTGACCCTTATGCGACAGCTATCTTAAGACTACAGGCGCAGAAATCAGAAATAATGTTTGGGGGCAATTTTGTGCATTACTACTGAATTCACCAGCAAAAAGAGATATCTCCGATTTAAAAGATAAGAAAATTATTCGGTTTGTGGGGTCACTGAAAACAGCATACTCTGTGCCGGATGACCCTATAAGTGACCCTATAAATGATACTATAAATGATACTGTAAATGATACTATAAAAGGTAATTGAATATGGACAGTCAATTGAGCGCACAGGAATTAGAAAATGTTTCTGAGAGAAGAAATGAATTAATCGCTAAATTATTCCATGATGTTCATTATGTTGAGAACAGGGGGAGAGGCATAAGCAAAATTTTGTCCTTTGAGCCCGACACTGATTTTAAGGAAATCGGGACTCATTTTATTGCAGTTTTCAGGAGGAAAACTGAAGAAAGTTTAAAAACTGTGGATGAAAAGTGGTCAGATAGGGTAGGTGAAAATGAAGCAAAAATTCTTGATTTAATATCTAAAAACAGATATATCACTTATGTGGAACTAGCACATCGCTTAGATATTACTGAAAAAAGTATCTATATGAATATAGAGAAATTAAGGAAAAAAGGTCTGATAAAAAGAGTTGGTCCTGCAAAAGGCGGATATTGGGAAGTGTTGGAGTGATAACATGCACATAATAATCAACTGCGCAATAAGCCTCGACTCAAGAATCGAGGGAAAATTTTCAAATGAAGCAGACTGGGAAAGGGTTTATGAACTGCGCGCAAAAAATGATGCTGTGATGGTTGGCATAAATACGGTTTTGAAGGATAACCCGCGCCTGACAACGCATGGGATGGGTAAAGAGCCTGTGAAAATCGTTGTGGACAGCAAATGCCGGATACCTTTGGATGCGCGCATATTCTCCACAAAGGTAATCATAGCAGTATCAGAAAAAGCGGATAAGGAGCGCATAAGCGCAATCTCAAAAAAAGCAAAAGTTATTGTTTGCGGGAGAGATAAAGTTGATTTATGCGCACTCATGAAAGAACTCTCCAAAATGGGCATCAACACGCTGATGGTTGAGGGCGGAGGGACACTGATTTCATCAATGCTCGCATCAAACCTTGCAGACGAAATATACGTAGCAATAGCGCCTCAAATAACCTCAAAAGGCATCAAGTTTGTCGAGAAGGAAGTGAAGGATCCGCTTGCGCTCGAATTAAAAGACATACAGAAACTTGACAATATTGCCGTCCTAAAGTATCAGGTTTTGAAGTGAATAATCTCTTGAAATCATCATAGGGCTCTTAAGTTTTGCTGTCTTTCAGTTTCTTTGGTTTGGGAAGGTCTTTTTTGTAGACTATTGTGCGGTATGTGAATGGTATCTCTATTCCCTCTTTGTCGAAGCGCTTTTTTATGCCCTCAACTATATCATATTTCATCTTCACTCCGGTTACAAAATCTTTTGCCCAGAACAGTAATCTGAGATTGATGCCGCTCTCTCCAAATTCCCTGAGGCGGACTATCGGGATATCGGGTGTCTTTTCCACATACAAGAAATCCCGATGTTTTTTTGCTTCCTCAACCATTATTTTTCGCGCGAGCGCCATGTCTGAGTCGTAGCTGATGCTCACATCAAGATATTTCAGGATTTTCCTGTCTTTTATAGTATAATTCACAATTGACTCTTTGCTTATGATGTGGTTGGGTATTATTACGCGCTTGTTTTCCCATGTGTTTATGACTGTATGGCGAAGTGTTATGTCCTCGACGACACCGTACTCGCCTGCAATCTTTAGCCTGTCACCCAGGCGAAACGGCTGGAACAGCGCAAGAGTGACGCCTGCCACGAGATTTGCAAGAGAATCCTGGGCTGCAAGACCAATTACAATGCCAAGTATCCCTGCACCGGCAAACAGGCCGACTGATAATGCCCGAAGGGGGGGTATTGAATAAAATAAAAATCCAAGGCCAAAAAGATATATTAATACCCTGACGACGCTTCTTACCATCCGCTGCTTTGTGACATCTATTTTTCTGCCAGCCAACGGGGTTTCTTCCAGATGAAAAAAAATACGGTCAACCAGCTTTGCAGCCAGAGGCGTCAGCAGGACGATTAGTACCGGGATCATTATTCTGGGGATGAGAAATTCCGACATTTGAGGCAGTTCTATGTTCAAAGCCATTTCAGACACAAGTTAATTTTGTCATCAGGGGTTAATATAATTTTTATCCATAACAATTAGTTTTTTATGGTTTTGTGAACTATTTGTGGTTATGAGTGATAAGATCGTTGCATCTGCGCCGGGGAATGTTTTCTTTTTCGGTGAGTTTGCAGTCATATATAACAGGCCGTGCATCATCGCATCTGTAGACCGGAGAACTAAGGTTGTTGTATGCAAAAGAGATGATGACAGGGTTGTTGTTGATTCTGCGGCTTTCGGGGGCGCATGCGCAGTCCTGGGGAATGGGCTTGGCAGCTATGAAAGCAAGGCTCCTGAGCTGTATCCTGTTCTGGATTTTTTGGGGGAGCTTGTGCGCAGGTTTAAGATATCTTCAGGGTTTGATGTTAAAATCACATCGGATATTCCTGTGAACTCAGGTATGAGCAGTTCAACTGCTGTGTTTTGCTCGATCCTGAAGGCGGTGTCTGAGATGGCTTGCAAGAAGATGGATAACAAAGATTATTTTGATATAGTTTATCCGCACCAGGTGAAGATTCACGGGGGTAAAGCATCGGGGAGCGAGATAAACTATATCAAAATAATCTTTGTTATCCATCTTCTT